>JAPPDN010000539.1 GCA_028824575.1 Candidatus Poribacteria bacterium
CCCTAATACCCCGTAAGTTCGCATGTGTTTTATATTCACAAATCCTCCTGTTTCGGTTTCCTATATCACCCATATATTGATAGAGCGGCAGGACCGGAGCCACTTTTCCCTTTCCAGTAACAGGTGGGTTTCCCGTCCTTTGAAAGGTCTACACATTTCCAGATTTTACTATAAAGATACCCTAAGATTTCCAGATTTTTGAAATGGCGATTCTGTGTCAGAGACAGTAAACTCCAGAAATGGATTGTTAATAAATCAGTATATCCTTAACTTAAAGTTTTTCGCAATGAGCGTTGTACTGCACACAAGTGTTATCCTCCCAACGATCACACCATTTTTTACAAACCAGACTCTTACTATTACAAGAATCATGCTCCTCAGGATTACACTCCCAATGTGCTTGAGCGGACGGTGAAACCATTGCCTGAGCGAGCAACAAACCTGCGCTTGCCGCACCCAATGCCAGCGGCGACTTGATCCCAACGCGTCCTTCCTCAGATGCGAGGAAGTCGTGAATTTTACCTCGAAGGTTGTTTTTCATATTGGTTTATTCCTTTCTGCTGATGCTTCTGTCCCAGCAAGATGGTGTTTCATACGCTGAGATTATTGACAGGGCGTTCCACTCGCCCGTAACAACTGACTTGCACGGAATCTATGTCCATCGACTAAAATCGTCGGGGAGGCTCTAACGCCGAGTTCTGCGGCGCGCTTGATGTTTTCTCGGAAGAGCTGCTCGGCTTCCGACGTGTCAAACAGTGCCTGAATCTTCGCGACCTCAATGCCGAGTTTCTGTGCACAGTCCTCCCAACTCTTGTCGAGTTTTTTTCCGCGGCACAAAATATAGTCGAGATACCGATCGGGATACTCTCGCGCTATCAGGAGCTGCCGAATATTCTCTGCTACTTCGGGGTAGCCGTGGAGACTTGTAAACGGTGATATATCCTGTTTGGACGGTTCTTCTTTCTCTTGGGCGATAAACTGGAGTTTGAAGTCGATTTTATCGCCAAATTCTTTGACGATCGGAATAAGTTTCTCTTCTGCCTGAATGCCGAACGGACAATAACTCATCACAAAGAGTTCGAGCGTCGGTTTCCCCATCCGTGCCGTGCGAGCGGTCAAGAGTTCCTCCAAGTTCATCGGTTGGCGGCTGTGATCGACATCTTTGGTGTGGAGTGTGACGACCTCCGCAAATCCGGGTGAATGTTTCGGATCGTGGCATTGCAAACAGAGCGATGTATCGGCACCGCTGCGGATATTGCTCTTTTTCGGATTGCCGACGTGCTGTTTGCCGGGACCGTGGCACGTTTCACACTGCACACCTTGGAGTGTTGAATCTTGCTCTCCGATCTGAAATCCTGTCGGATACCCAAATCCGGTGGTATGGCAGGAGACACACCCTGCGTCAAAATATCGCTCCTTCTTCAGAAGCGTTTCGTAGGCGAAAGCATGCCGCGTCGCAGACCACTGTAGATATTCCTGTTCATGGCATCGCTGGCACGCTGTCGCCGAGGCGTACCCGTTTCCTTGTTGCTTCTCTAACAGTTGTTCAGTGAAAAGAGTAGTATCTTGTGTGGTGTTTTCCGTAGCAACACTTTGATAGAAATCTGTCAGGAGCTGGCGGATTGACTCAGATTCATTGACCTCCCCTGTCAATGCGAGTTGTGCATCGGCGTAGCGTGCAAGTTTCCCGTTCGTATCCAGCCAGAGTGCCAACATCCCCAACGTTTTGCCTTCAGATAGACAACCGAGGTAAAGTGTTCCATCTTCAGACACTGTTGCTTCAACCTCATCAAGGGAGATGACCGCATCAATATGTTCCGAATCTCTTGGATATCCCAGTGCCACAATAACGTCTGCTTGCGATACCACTTTCTCGTTCGCCTCACCTACGACAAAACCGATAGCATGCTGTCCCGTTTGTTCAATGATGAACGGCTGCGTGAAATTGCTGCGCCCTGTATTCGGTGCTAAGAATGGAAATGTTGCAACAGCACGTTGTCGGCTGAGATAGGCTTCGTCATAAACGAGATCCGATTCACTGAGTGCGCCCGCGTCGTATTCCATTGTGGACATCGCCTTCAAGTTGACCTCACATCGCTTCGCATCAATTTCCTCTTTCCCATCAAAGATGTTGCCGGCATCCACCAAAAGTGTGGGGAACCCACGCCTCCGAAATTGCTCCACAACATAAGCACGTCTGGGCAATCCACCAGACTGTTCTTGGTAACACCCGCACGGCTCCAGATGGCTTTTCGTGCCACCCGTATACAGGATCACGACAGAAGGCGGTTCGCTGCTTTCGAGTTCTGAGAGGACCGTCTCCACCCGATCTCCGAAAACTGTTCGTGCTTGTTGTTTTACTTCTTGTATCTGTTTGATCCTCCGGGACTCTGACCATTGGGAGTAAAGGGGTGGTAACGCTACTGCCACCGTTAAAAGCACTAAAATTAAGACTGCACGTTTCATAGAGACAAATTAAATCAAAATCTGTTGATTCGTGATCCTTTCGTGTAATAGTTGTCAGTTATCAGTACGATTTTCTCTCACTGCGAGGCATGAAAAATCTTTCAGTTATCGGTTAAGAGATAATTTGTGGCGGATGCTTTTCTCGTAGCTGCCACAAGAGCATAATTGAGTGCTGAAAACTGATGACTGACTGTGAAATTAAAACAGTTGTATTAGTTTCAGATAAAAGGGTCCTTGGCAGAGAACCGTGAGAAGTGCTCCGATGGAAATTACCGGTGCGAAACGAATAGACGGTTGAATCTTTATCTGGTTCTCAAATTCCACAAGTGCACCTGCTGCTGCGAGGTCTTGCAAGTGCGCGATATCTTCGGCATCAAGTCCTGCAGGATCCGGTGAAACCACGACGTTGTCGTCCTGACCACTTGAAAACGCAACCTGTTTTTTCTCATAACGGACAGAGCCATCGGGTTGCGGCACCCGAACAATTTGCTCGGCGGGTATCATACCGACTCGGAGTCCGTTTACGTCAACGGGATTGTCGAACATTATGCTTGCTAAACCCATAACCAACTGCTTAGCAATGACAAAGACGATGAGGTACAGTCCGAAAAAAAGGGCGAAACCGGAGAGAAATGCTGGTACAGACGGGGCTGACCGAACCGATAACCACACACATGCAAACCCAACAACAGCGTAATACACCGGTGTCTTCGGAACAGATGATAGCAGCTTCTGCACCAAAGCAAACGCCGCCAGGACCAAAACCAGACTCATAAATCGGTCAGGTTGCCATCCCAGCAGCTCCAATAGGGATGTCAGCGCGGTCCCAATACCGATAAAGAACAGCAGATTGAAAAATTTTTCGAGGAGTGCCGCCTTTTGGAAGTTTGCGGTAAAGAACGCTTGAAGGATTGCCAGCTTGTTTGGCATCAATGCAAATTTGAAAAGTAGATACCCAAACACTCCGACTGAATACGGAATGATGATATTCAGCGTGAGTATCAACGGAGGAAAACTCAAGCTACCGCTCAGGTTTCTGAAAAGTGATAGTGGGAAGATGAGACACAATCCCCAAAAGAGTTTGGAATCGCCCGGTGAGAAGATACCGAACCAATAGAATGCAAAGGCGATGAGTCCGCTCCCGAAGAAAAGTGCTAAGATATAGAGCGGCGTTGTTGTGCCGAGATACCACGCCATCAGTTGACTCAGCGTCCCACCATAAAGGAGTCCGAGCGAACAAACGTTGCGGATCTTTTGCGTTTTCAAATCCGTCCAACTTGCATAACCGCAAAAAATAAGTGCTAAAAATATAAGAAGGTATTCATAAACCGACATCGTATAATAAAAACCTTTCGTTTCGGAATAGTTGTCAGTTCTCAGTTTTCGGTTTTCAGTTAAGAGGTGCCTTGTGGTAGTAAGAATAAAAGTAACCGACACAGGCATTTAACTGATAACTGTTCTCACTGCGAAGCATGATAACTGATAACCACTCCCTTTCGTTTAAGGGTTGACGCTTAGCGCAAACGTATCCATAAAGGGACCCGCTTGACGCTGGAACTCCTTTGTTTCAAAGTCAACGACCTCAAGTCCGACTTTTTCATAGAGTGCTAAGACTTCGTCAGGCGTATCAAAATCGTAGAGATGCATTAACATTGGTAGTTGCACCGGGAGTGCAGTCATCGCGTATCCGCCCGGTTTCAGCACACGCACCGCTTCGGCTAAACCGACCTCAGGGTCTGGAATATGCTCAAGCACCTCAACTGCGACAATCACATCAAAGGTATCGTCAGGATACGGGAGACTGCGAACATCCGCAATTGACAATTCACCTCTTTCTGAAACCTCTTTTTTGTTTAAAAGCCGCTCGGCGTGGCGAAGGCAGTCCTTGCTGATATCAACACCCGCAGCGCGCCATGAAGTGTCCTGCTCTAAGATAAACGCAGTTAGCACGCCGGGCCCGAAGCCGAGATCGCAGAAATTCGACTCCTCTTTGAAACGGCTGAAGTGCTTACGGATAAACGCCTTCCGTTCCAGCGCAGGTGGAAATGAGATATAGTTCAGGTGTTCACCAATAGGGTAATACTTCGTTTCGTAGAGTTTTGTTTTAACCTCCTCAAAATCTCTGTCCGC
The DNA here is from genome assembly GCA_028824575.1 of Candidatus Poribacteria bacterium. Taxonomy (GTDB): domain Bacteria; phylum Poribacteria; class WGA-4E; order WGA-4E; family WGA-3G; genus WGA-3G. The sequence continues at coordinate 4,597 of JAPPDN010000539.1, forward strand.
CGTCAATTCGTCTGGAATTTTGAGTGCAAAGAGCTGCTCTACATCCATTTCTCCACAGTAGAGAACGTCGCTGACGATCTCTTCGGTGTTTGTCCAACTCACATCGGATTTTTGAATCAGTGCGTCCATCTGTTTCAAGATGGAGTGCAACAGATGGTGAATTGTCTGCTCAAATCGGACGCGATGGTATTCTACTGCGTATGGATACAGGTCTGCCCGAGTTCCAAGGCGTGATTCAAAGGTCTTTTGAAAATCAGTATATAACATTCAGATATCTTCCATTTACTTTTCAGATTGTTTGAGTTTACCCAAAACGTCGTCTGCTATGTAAAGCGTGTGTAAGCGTATGACAGCAAAAACCACCACACGCCCAAGACTCAACGAAAGGACGACAGTTCACATCACAGCTTACCATAATATTAACTTGGCTTACACGTCCCTATATAATTCATACCATCCGAGACGAAAGGACCCTAACAGCTCTCACCAGTAGACGAGTCGTCACTACTTATACACGGCGTTGCTTCAGCTTGTGGTGTTCCGACAATCGTATGTGCTAACAACATACTTCCCGTCGCTATACCTAACGTAAGGGTACCTTGTCATTGACGCGTCCATCTGCGGATTCAAGGAACCGGTTGATTTTACTGCGAATGTTATGCTTCATATATGGTTTCTCCTTTCTGCTGGTGCTCTTGCCCAGCGGGATTGGTTTTCACATCGCTGTCGGGAAACCCATTTCCGGCATAAGTTGTATCGTCAGTGAGAGTGGGGCGATCCCGCCGGAAATGCTTGAAAACCGATTCAACTTCAGTAGGTGTATGCCTTTCAGCTAATACCTCTGCCAAAGTGGTTTCAAGGCGATCATATCTGCTCGTTCCCAACCGATACACGCTGGACCTTAGTGTCCCTTTGTCCGGCTCATACCGATGACAGAAAATCGGTGGGAACAGTGTTCTTTCTGTCCTTTGTTGGGTAGGCACAAGACCTCCCGCTACAAAGGCCTGAACGAGTGCTTGTGCGGCGTTCTTCCGGGTATATCGCTGGGCGACCTCTTTCGCGAAATCTTCACATTGGACGCGTGCATCAGAAGGCTGTAGCCATTTGCTTATCGTTTCTGATAGTTTCGCCATCGGGATGTGGAAATTGCCGAAGTTATCCCATTCCGCTGCCACAGCAACCCCGGCACCTGCAACCTCCGGGGGCATCTCGTATTTCGTCATCACAAGACACGAGACACCATAAGCCATCGCCTCTAAGACGACTGAGAGCGGTGTTCCCGGCATTGCGGGGAAACAGACGAGATCTAACGCTTGAAGGAATATTGGTAAAATGGCGCGAGTCTCCTCATCATCGGCACTGAAGATGACGACATTCTCCGGTGGATGTCGGTAATTTTTCTCCAACATCGCATCATAGACGAAAATCGCGAGGTGTGGGTTAGCGCGCGCGAATTCAGATATCCACGCGGCACCACGGTTCGGTTCAAATCCAGAGATTAGCCCGACAACCGGTTTCTCAACAAACATTGATTTATCAAAAATGGCGGCGGTGTGCTGCTTCGCCAATGCCTTATCGTCGATCGATTCAACGATGTCTATACCGTCAGGAATTACTTGCACGTTTTCCACGGACACGCCCAATTCAGCGAGCCACGCCTTCATCCACGAGGCTTTAACAACGAGTGTATCCTTTGAACCTTGGAACGCACAGACCGTCAGGAGTGTTCTCAGCAGAACGTGTTGGAGCCTCTGGTCGCCCTCTATGCAGTGGACGATTGGGACATTGGGGATCTGATAGTATGACAGATCGTCCGTCAAGAACTGTGAGAGGAGCAGAATACCATCGTATCCGTCCATCGCATACCACGGGGACATCAAGGTGTCACTTTTCGCACTACTTATGTTCCGAACTCGGACCTGGTCGAAATCCTGAACGTCTTCTTTCTCCTCGTCGGGAAAAGCCAACGTTTCCAACTCGGCGAACTCGGCGAGATGCGTCAAGGACTGATAGCGGTTCAGATTCATGGTGTAGTCTAATGATGTCTTCTCTCTCGTAAAATGGAATGGAACCAGCAACTTTGGCTTCTGATCCGCATCCCTTTGCTCTATCACCTCGACCGCCGGCCGCAGAAGCGAACCCTGTTTTCCGAGCCGTTCCAAACGTTGAATCCCGTCAAAGATAACGGTCAATTTGTATTTTTCTTTTAGTTCCTCCACGATCTGATGGTGCGTCTGCGATTCATAACGCGACAGGATCTCCCATTCTACGTCATTTATTTGAATGACATCGCCGGTTTCGAGGTCCGCGACATACTTTTGATCGTCTTGTTCAAATTTATGATGCTGTTTTAATCGGTAATGCGTGCGAGATAGCATAATTTTATTCCTTTAATGGCTATCGGCTGTCGGCTATCAGCCATCAGTGAAGAGGTTCTTGATTCATCATAACTTTCTCTTTGCTGACTGCTGAGGGCTATTGATTATGCCGTTCCATCGATTAAACCTTGGACTCTTTTGAGGGTTGTTCTTGCTTGCGTTTCGTCTGGAATGAGCGCGGCGAGAATTGCCTCTGCTTCTCTGGTCGTATGCTCTTTCAAAATGCTCAACACTAACCCTTCTTCAACACGCAGCGGATACACTGCATCCCGCATGAGACACCGCTCGTAATGTGCATTCATACTCAACACGATCGATCTGTATTTCAGTTCCTGCTGTTCATCGTCTTCTGAGGGTTGTGTGGGTGCGAACACATTTAAGAGTCTGTTTGGATTGGCGAGTTTCCTTTTCTGATGCAGCTCCTCAAATATCCGAACAATCCGGCTTGCCGTCTTATCCCAGGTGAACAGGACCGCCCGTTCCCTCGCCATCTGAGAAAGTTCCTGATACATCTCGTCGTTACCCAATAGCAGGTTAATCTTCCTCGAAAAATCCACTGGGCATGGATAACTTACAAACGTTGCGATGTCTTGGTCGAAATTTTCGGCATCGGCAATCAAACCGGTATCCCCGACAACCGAGGGTACACCATCGAAGTTCGGGACGATGGGTGGGATCCCGCACGCCATCGCTTCAAGTACCGTCAATCCGAACGTTTCTTCGCCCGACATTGACATAAAGCAATACACATCAAACGCATTGTAGATAAGCGGTAGTTTCTCGCGCGGATGGAAACCGACATAGACGAGATTGTCGGGGAGTTTCCGAGAGGCGTATCGCCCCATATTCGGTCCCGCAATCAAAAAAATCAGATGCGGATTCAGTTCCGCCAACTTCAAATAGACAGACGCCCCTTTTTCCGATTGCACCCGTGAGAGATACCCGATGGTCGGCACCACCTCAATTCGATCGTCGCCGACCCCTTCAGCGACTTCACGCTTCGCCGCTGCCTTGTCCATCGGCTTGAACAGCGTGGAATCCACACCGTTTGGCAAGGTATTGAAGAAACTTGGATCCCAGACATAATCGGCATAAAAGTCACGGACGTAATCTGAAGGTGCAGTAAAGCCGTCACAATCCCGCATCGCCGCGTAGTGCCGCAGCATCGAATTAATCGCCTGTCCACCGTGCCCCCGCGGCGCATGATTCTGAACGAGAATCGGCGGAAATTCCGGGTATCGGTAAAGCGGAAACAACCACTGCTCCCGCTCTTGATGCAAGGTCAGGATGCCGTAGTAGGTTTCACCGATTTTCGATCGTAGACGCACTAAATCCCTAATACCGATATCGACTTCATACACTCCATCCGTGATCTTCCTATTTCGGGAACTGGCAAAATGGAGATCGGCGTATTTGGTGAGATGCGTAATCATGTGAGCAAGTGCCATGTTGGTGCCGGCGGATAACGTTTCAATATCGAAAAATGAATCCACATCAATGCCGGGGATGATGACAAGCAACTTTCGCCACTTACTCTCCGTCGCGAGACTCCGTTCTAAGTCCTCACCGCGGTTGAATAGCAAACCTTCTCTCTCAAGCTCGGCGAATCTTTCAAACGCCTCAGAGATGTCGTCCTCTTCGTAAGAAGCACTCAGCGTTTCGACGATTGCATCATCGGTTTGCGTTTCTGCGAGTTTTAGGATGTCCGTCATCACAGCCGAGAGTTCGACGACGCGTGCTTTGTCGAGGTCGGCGGCATAGGGAACACCCTCTTCTTCAAAGAGGTGAAGTTGGTGCAATATTTTCGGAAAACCAAGCATCTTTTATTTTTTACCTTTCCGTTTTTAATGAAACTTCCGATTGCTGTTCTTAAAGAGGCTTTTTTTAGGCGGAAAACGTGCAAAATGTAAAAAAAAATAAAAATTCATTTTTTCTACCCATTTATAGAGGAACGCGACTGGACCCTATATACCCATAAAAACCCTTACGCCACAAGGGTCAGATACGTTAGTATAACGGATCCGAAGGATTTGATGGCACTCTGTATCGGGCGCGATTCGGAACAGCCGGGCGGCTATCACAGTCAACTTAAAAAGAGTCGAGATTATTAGGGTTTTATGGGGAAATATGGTAGGCAGTGGCGATTCCGCCGGTATGATTGAGAATGTATGGCAAAGATTTCTAAAACGATTTATGGGATATGCTGTGGTTTTTTAGCGGTTTTCCACGTAAAATAACCGTCTGGACGTTTAAATCTTCATCGACAATAACGATATCGGCTGTTTTACCGGCTGCGATTGAACCTACGGACTCCGCTACACCTAAATTTTGCGCGGGTGTTGATGTTGCCATTGTTAATGCAGCTTCGAGAGAATTTCCCCAATTGATGACATTGCGGACACCATCCATGAGGGTAATGTTCGCACCTGCGAGGCGTTCGGTCGGTTTGCCGACATCGAGCCACATCGCGCCGTCGCGGACGTACTTCTCGGTCGTACCAGCTTCAAAAGCAGTATCGTGTTCAGAGATCGCATCTTCATTGAGGCGATAGGCATCAAGTTGAGGAACATAAGTGGCTGATGCCTGCCATTCTTCTGTAGGGACCCCAGCGAGTTCTGTACAGTCCGTAATCAACCCGACTGCGTCAATTCCTTTCTGCTGAATCAGGTGATGCCCCCAAAAGGGATGGACATGGTGTTCGTCGATGATGAGTTCTGCATGAATATTTGGGTGGGAGAGTACTGCTTCAATAGCACCGAGTGTGCGGTGATGCATCCCGCTCATACCATTGTAGGTATGTGTAGCACGCGTTATACCTGCGTCAATCGCTGCCATCGCTTGTTGATATGTGGCGTTGGTGTGTCCCATTGCGATGACGATGTCGTTGTAAGCGTCTGTCCTGAAGGCTGCGAGGTGCTTGATAAATTGGAAGTTTTCGTCGTTTTCCGGGGCAAGAGAAATCACTTTCAAGGTACCGTCGGAGGCTGCCCACATTGCATGAAACTCTTCAAAGTTCGGGGGTGTAATATACTTCGCGTTTTGCGCACCGTTTTTGGCGAGACTCCCGAATTTCCCTTCAACATACGAGCCAATAATCCGTGAACCGTCTGCTACCGGCTCATCAACGACGTGTGCAATAGCGGTTAAGGCACCGTTGATTTGTGCCATGCTGCCGGAGGAGATGCCTAACACTAATGAGGTGACACCACTGCATGCATGGGCACGCGCGATTGCTGTTACATCTTCAACCTTGCCTGTCATTGTATCATAGCCGCCACCGCCATGTACTAATCCATCAATCAATCCCGGAATGACAAGGCAGTCAGATGCGTCAATGACCTTCCCCGGCGGTTGAAGCGTATCTGTTGTTATTTCTAAAATTGTGTCGTCTTGAATGACGATATTCCCTTGTCCGTAATGTTTTGGGGTGTAGATATCGCCATTCAGAATTGTCAGTGTTTCCATATCTCCGAGCGTGCCTTAAATTTCGTAGGACTTACGCAAAAAGCAGTAATTTCAGTATTTTTAAAAAACACCCCAGCAAAAACACCCCCTAAATCCCCTTATCAGGGGGACTTTAAAGTATTTTTAACCCCCTAAATCCCCCTTATCAGGGGGACTGTAAGACGGGATGCGTAAGCCCTATTTCGTTAGATCTGTTCAGATACCCACAAAACGCTTTGGGCGAGAAATCGTAGAAAGAGTTCTACTTCAAAGTCCTGTTGATGTCCGAGTGAGGTGTAGCAGACGCGACCGCCATTATGCAAACGTGTCCATGCTACGGGTTCTGAATGTTCATCTGTGTGTCCCATCAGTAATAAAGATGTATCGTCACGAAGTGATGGATTTTTGTAGAGACTCCCATAGCTATCGAACGCTGGAATACCCTTCAAAATCGGGTGTTCTGCCTCAACTAATTCCACACGAGTACTGGGTCCATGACCGTAGTGCCCTTGATAGTCGCCACCGAGTACATCTTTGTCAAATGTAAGATAGTTTTGATACGCGTGGCTGGCTGTCCTGACACCGACGATGGGTCTACCTTGTTCACAGTAGGTCTGAAACTGTCTGAGTGATGCTCCGTCTGTATTGAGACGCCGCGTGAAAACTAACAAGGCATCTGCCTCATCCAAGGCAGCCAAAGATGGATCGTCATCCTCTGAGCTATAGACGATTAGATTTGTTTTGATCGGGTAGTGTTTTTCAACAAACTTTTTGAATATGTTCAGAGATGCTTCCGAGTCGTATTCAAAAGAACCTGAAAGCATACAAAGGTTAAGCACTGGTTTGTTCCTTTCTATCTTCGTTGTAAAAATAGAAAACTGTAGGGATAAGGATTTTTTTCGTCAGGTTCGCTGTCAATGCGTTTGACTTCCTGCCAGGCTGTTATATCAAACGCTGGGAAATAGACATCGCCTTCAAACGTAGCATGAATCTGCGTAAGATAGAGTCTGTCGGCGTGCGGAAGAAATGCTTGGTAGATAGGGGCACCACCGCATATCATGAGTTCTTCTGTTTCTGTTTTCTTGCAGTGGCTGATAATATCGTCTACTGCGTGTGCAACAATACAGCCTTCTGGCACCTTGTAATCTGTATTTCGCGTGAGAATAATATTGAGCCGCTTTGGTAAAGGATTTTTGAGGGTTTCAAAAGTCTTACGTCCCATAACGACGGGTTTGCCGAGGGTTATTTTGCGGAAATGCCGCTGGTCAGCAGGCATCTGCCACGGGATGTCTGGTCCGTTGCCGATCAGCCTGTTTTTGTCCATCGCGGCGATCATTGAGATCAACATTTTATCATTCCACTCCTTCTTCTTGTTCGCCAGCTTCTATCCCGCTCAAGACTCGTTCAGCAAAATTGTATACTGTTTCTTTTGACATGCGAGGGATGAGTTTAATCTTATTTTTCTCGTGCCATTCTATGTCAAAGTCGCGTATCTTTACGAGTTCATCGATTGCGTTTTGAATGGTTTTGGCATTGGTATCAAAGTGTTTGGCGAGTCTTCTGATGCTCAGGGGTTCCTCTATTTGAAAAGAAAATACTTCTATCCAGAGCCACATTCCTAACCGTCGTGCAAAGTGCGAGACCTCTGCGGTTGTGTCCACGAGGCGGGTGATGGCTGCAAAGCAGTAGGCGGCGTGATGCGGGTAGTTCATTAAAAGGTCTTCAAATCCGTCTTCCTCAAAAACGATACGGATAAGAAGTGCCGCTTCCTCTGATAGTGTCATTTCTTCGATGTCCAGTTGGTTACCGTTCTGTTCTGGTTTACCGAAGTTATACCCATTCTGTTTTTCGTGTTTCATGGTCTTCTTTTAGACAATCATAGGGGCGCGAATTGCGTCGTGGTGCTGATAGTTTTCTAATTGAATGTGCTGCATCTTGAAAGCATCAATTGACTTGATTTTCGGATTCAAAACGAGTTTCGGGAGCAGGTAAGGTTCCCGTTTGAGTTGCATTTCGACGGCTTCAAAGTGTGCGTGGTAGATGTGGGCATCCCCTAAAGTGTGGACGAATTCATAGGGTATTAAATCTGTTACTTGCGCCACCATGTGCAGAAGCAGGGCATAGGAGGCGATGTTAAAGGGGACACCTAAGAACATATCACAACTCGGCTGATACATCTGCAGCGACACCTTGCCGTCTGCTATAAAGAATTGAAAGCACATGTGGCAGGGTGTCAATGCCATCTCCTCTAATTCTGCCGGGTTCCACGCCGTGACAATATGTTTACGACTATGCGGATTTGTCCGGATTTGTTCAATTACCTTGGCTAACTGATCAATCGTTCCATCTTCCGTTTGCCATTTTCGCCACTGAACTCCGTATATCCGTCCAAGGTACCCATCACGCCCCCAAGCATCGGCGTTTGCGTTCCATATCTGTGTTCCGAGCTTCTCAAACTGCTCAGCGTGATCGTAGCCGCGCAAGAACCCTAAGAGTTCCGCTTTTACGGACCGGAATGCGAGTTTCTTCGTGGTTACGGCAGGAAATCCGTCTTCGAGATTATATCGCATTTGCATACCGAAAATGGCTCGGGTCTTCCCATTTCTGCCCTCTCGGTCAACGCCGGTGTCTAATACTTGTTGCAGTCCTTCAAGGTATTGTTTCATCGCTACTGATTTCCAGCATTTATGGCTGGCACCCCTCCTATGAACACACGCTGGGAGCCCAAGGCTACCGATCTGTGCTGCCAAACCCGCCTCTTGAAGTGGCGGCCATCTGTTCGACCTCATTCCATTCTGCCGTATCTACACGGACAAAAATCCCTTGCGCAATCCGACTGCCTCTTTCGACCTTCACAACCTCGTCGGTAAAATTATAGACTTGGATTTTCAGTTCATCCTCTTCACCACAGTAGTCGTTATCAACGATGCCGACCCCTTGTGGCATCAGCAGCCCGAATTTGCGCGGTGTGCTGCTTCGTAGACAAACCATCAGCATATAACCGGGCGGGGTCTCGACAACCACATTAGCAGGGATGAGAACGATAGATTGTGGCGCAATCTCTACTGATTCTCGGCAGATAAAATCGAAGCCGACAGACCCTGATGTTTCATATTTCGGCAACGGAAGCGTCTTATCTATGCGTTTGATATTAATTTTCATCGCCATTAGGGTACAGGGACTCCTGCTATTTTGCATTCGATACGATAGACTGATGTGCTTGCTGTGATAAATAGGGTTTTCCAGTCATCCCCACCCCATGCCAAGTTCGCTGCACGCTCAGGGACAAGAATAATGCCGAGGTGCGTTCCGTCTGGCGCGAAGACCCAAATTCCGTCTGGCCCGGTTAGGTAGACATTTCCTTGGACATCAACTTTCATGCCATCAGGTTTACCGTTATCCCCCTCTTCTTCACCGAATACGCGATCGTTTGTGAGGGTGCCGTCGGGTTGTACGTCAAAGGCGCGGACATGCATCCGTTCGGTATCGTTAATATATAGAATGGATTCGTCTGGAGAAAAGCAGATGCCGTTAGGTCTGTCAAAGTCGTCAACGAGAAGAGTCAACGTTTCATAGTCGGAAGACAAGCGGTAGACACCTTGAAAGTCGAGTTCTTTTTCGGATTCCACCCCGTATGCTGCACTTAACCCGTAAGGTGGGTCTGTGAAATAGAGACTTCCATCGGATTTGACGACAATATCGTTGGGGCTGTTCAAGCGTTTGCCCTGATAGTGCGAGGCAATAGTGATAACATCGCCATCAGCGGTTGTGAGTGATACTCGTCGGTTTGCGTGCTCACAGGCGATGAGATGTCCACCTTTATCGTAGGTCAATCCGTTTGATTTTCCAGAGGGGTCTCGGAAAATCGTCATCCCGGTGTCGGCATCCCATTTCCGCATCTTGTTAGCGGGGATATCGCTGAAAAGTAGGAACTGTCCTGTCGCGTGCCAGAGCGGTCCCTCGGTGAATTGGCAGCCTGTTGCTATTTGTTCAATGTCTGCCCCGGCATCAACCAAATCTAATAATTGTGTGTTGCGTACGTCAAGTGCCATATTTCCCTTTCAAATGTTATACCAGTGTAACATTAACTAAAGTTTAGACAATTGCTGGAACTGCGAGTGCTTAATGAAATCAAGGGCGGATTGCCGCCTCTCGGAAACCTTAGGAATTCACGTTAATAAAAGTAATAACTGGAAGATGTAGACTCTTCTACTACCAAGATAATGAGAGCCCCATACAATGCAGCAACTACACAGGTGCCGGCAACACATCCCTCGATAGCTCCGCGTGTCTGAATATTTTTGGCTTTTGATGTGTAGGCATCGGCGTAAAAGGCGACATATTCGGGTGATTTTCCAAGGAGCGCACTGGCAGGAGGAGCGGGTTCATACAAATAACCTCCAGCGATTGCGGCAAGACCACCAACACCTCCGAGAAGACCCCCAAAACAGCCGAATATACGCCATATATTCTGATTCGTGCGAGCTACCGCATCCCTTTGGGCAGCGTTCATGGCTTCAGCCTGAACCGAAAGTTGTTGCGCTAACGTCACAAAAGGCATTCCGAAGGTTAGGAGTGCCATGAAAAGAACAAAAAAATGGAATGCGGAATCTATTTTCATCTATTTCCCTTTCAATATATAACAAGAACCTAAGTTGCTACCTAAGCGAAACAACCGATTCAATCATATACAGGCATCTGTAATGATTCACTAAAGTTTGGACAATTTGTCTGTTATTCAGGTAAGTTTTCGCGGAAGAGGGTCAAAGCTCGTTGGAAACCTAAATATTCGCTGAAAATATCTTTGACAACTATCCTTTTTAATGTTAACATACTCTTAAAGTGTAGATATGGGGTTTCACGTGGTGATCGTGTGCTTTGCACACCATCCATTTAAAGTAAAAGAAGTGCCTGGGGCGATTCGAACGCCCGACCTTCAGCTCCGGAGGCTGACGCTCTATCCAGCTGAGCTACAGGCACATAGAGGTTTCAAGAACGAAACCGATACTCACTTATAGACATTTCTAATTATTTTAACAGATTCAGTGTCTTTTGTCAAGTTTTTCAGCAAGAAAAAATCTAAGGAGGAGTAGTAGGGTGAAACGCAAATTCAAACAATTTTCAATTCTCACGGTTTTGGTTGTCTTTCTATTCAGTTTTGCCCCAGATATAGTAGAGAGCCGCCGCGGCGGTTTTGGTGGCGGACGGAGCTTCAGTCGTAGCCGGAGTTTTAGTCGCAGCTCAACCCGGCGGAGTTACAGCGCACCGAAGCGATCCACGAGTAGCACACGCAGCAGTACTCGTTCATCAACACGGACGACGCGCAGCGCAGGGAGTACCTATAGCAGGAGTAGTGCCTCAAGATCAACCAGCACGCGTGCGAGCACAACAGCACGTCAGAGACAGACCGCAACGAGCCGTGCGAAAGCGACGACCGCAACAAATCGAAGCACAACTGCTACACGCAGCCAGCAACGCGCAACAACTGCGACGAACCGAAAACAGGTTCGACAACTCAAATCACAAAACCGCACTTTGAAACGCCAGGTCAGAACAGCCAATCGTCAGACTGCCCGCGCACGGCGGGATCAACGCTCCACTATTAACATCAACAACTATGGTGGATATTACCCTATGATGGGGTATTCGATGTACAGCATGAGCGCATCTATGGCGTTTAACAATCTGATGTTCGGTATCTATTTCCATGATTACTACAACCACTCGATTCGCCATAGCTACCTGTGGCATTATCACCATCGGGATTATGATCGGTCGCATTGGAGTGCCGAAAAACAGGCGGAATACGAGTACTATAAGGATTACTACGAGAGTCAAGGTGTTGAACCGAACGCAAATTACGTGGATCCGGGGACCAATGCGGATGAAAACTATGTGGCAAGTTATGTTGAAGAAAATCCAGATAAATTTTACGGGGATGGCGCAGAGGTCTACACTGTTGACGAACTCCCAGATGAAGCGGCAATCAAAGAGGAACTCCTCGCAGCTGCTGGAGAGACACCAACAGTAACGACACCCACTGCATCAACAACCCAGACGCGGGCACCACCGACCACGCGGACTGTTTATGTAGAGAAAAAGACATCTGGCGCGACTTGGTTCGTCCTTATTTTTGGAAGCCTCCTTATTGTCGGTGTAGTTGTATTGGTGATGTATAACAAAGGTTATTTTTAGGTGGTGATATGGCATTATTTGGTAGAAAAAATGGAAGATCCCTATTCGGGAAAAAGAAAGATACCGAACCTAAAAAGCCGGAACGGCATGAGTTGGTTGACATTCCAATTGACAGCATGATTGAACTCTCCGATGTCATCACTTATGAGGAGACTGGAGATACTTCACACGCCTTCAAGCTTGTCACACGAAAGAAGTATGAGGGTGCCAGTCTGCGTCGCTATATGTATCATGTTCGCGACGCAGAGGAAGAAGTTGTACTCGGCGTTGACCATGTTGCAGGAACCACGGACGAGTACGAGATTTCCCGATGGATTGTTGATGATGAATGTGAACTCGCTGATCCGCTGCCTGATTACATGACGCTCTATTTTCCAGACCCGGATAATGAAGACGAAGACATCGCCCTTGAATACAGCCGACAGGATATTGTGCCTGCAACTCTCACCGTTACGGATGCTCAGGGAGAAGAGAGGTTCGATGTTGAACTCCACGAATACGCCAGCGGTGATGATGAGTTTATGTCTATTGAACTCTGTGGGGATTGGCTAACTTTCTATACCGGTGTACTCATCACGCGTTCTGATATAGAGATCTATCCAGCGATGGAACCACAGTCTGGCAGCAGATAAATTTCATCCTCTATCTATCTGTGAGGCGAGGTTTTTGTACCTTGCCTCACGGCAACCCAACATCCTTTTCCATATTCTCGATCAGTTGGGTCCCGTCGGAATGACCCGCTTTATCAGCATACGTAGACCTGGCACCGGCGATTATCAAAACCTTCCGAGACTAAAACCCCGTCCTTTAGGGCGGGGATACAGTCTCGCTTTAGTGAATTAG
>JAPPDN010000497.1 GCA_028824575.1 Candidatus Poribacteria bacterium
TACGCATTTCCTCTTAAAGTCCCCCTGATAAGGGGGATTTAGGGGGTTAAAAATCGAAAGATATAATCTTCCTGTATAATGAATAAGGGTGGACATGCTCCCTCGGAGGATCTTGTAATGCTCAGGAAAATCGTAGTATTAATTGGGGTTTCCATACTGCTTGGAATAATGGGAGGAACGACTACAATGGCAGACACCGGAGAAATGGCGGGCACAACAAACGCTTCAGAAGTCTGGCGCGCTTTGCAACGCCTACAGACCACTGCTACTGTTCTCCATACCGTCGCACACCCAGACGACGAAAACGGAGCACTGTTGACGTGGCTCAGCCGTGGACAGGGAATCAGAACCGCACTCTACTCGACCACGCGTGGCGAGGGTGGCGCGAACCTCATCGGTCCCGAATTATTCGATGCACTCGGCATCGTTCGAACGGAAGAGCACCTCGCTGCCGTACGCTACTACGGCATCGATCTTTTTTTCAGCAGTGCCGTCGATTTTGGTTATTCTAAACGACTCGACGAAACCTTAGAGAAGTGGGACTATCAGATGCTCTTGGAGGATATGGTTCGTCTGATTCGTCTCTACCGTCCAGATGTCATCATCTCTCGGTTTCAAGGTAATCGCCGAGATGGCCATGGGCACCATCAAGCTTCTGGTGTTGTAACGTTAGAAGCGTTCAATGCTGCAGGCGACGCAACTCGCTTCCCAGAACACTTCAACGAAGGACTACAGCCGTGGCAACCCAAAAAACTCTACATCACCCGCTCCAGATGGAGACGCAGCGACACCGAAACGGCGGATACACCGGTCGTAAAAATTGATACTGGCGAATACAATGCTTTATTAGGGCTCTCATACTCCCAAATTGCGCGCCAGGGACTCAGTTACCAGCGTTCACAAGGCGTTGGGCAGACGCGCACATCCAAAGGTTCTTCGCTCACCGAACTGCAGCTAATCAATACAACACTTTCCGAGCATCCGAAATCTGAAGATAGCCTATTTGATGGACTTGACACAACAATAATAGGCATGGCAAGACTCGCTAACACACCTACGTTGGAGGCAGAATTCACACAACTTCAAGAAGGGGTCAATGCCGCGATACGCGACTATGATGCCCGTCATCCATGGACAGTCATCCCACACCTCGCAAGTGGACTCAAAACGACTCGCAGCTTAATGGAAAAAATACAAGAGATAGACCTTGATGATAGTACCCGGTCACATCTCCTTTTCCTGCTTCGGAACAAAGAGCAGGAATTTATGACCGCAACAAATGCTGCACTCGGCCTGTCTCTGGAAGTGCTTGTTCAACCCGCAGGCACGCGTTCCTCCGAAACTTTCGCTGTGGCGATTCCCGGGCAAAAATTCTCAATCGGAATGCGAATGGTGAACCCTGCTCCGATTGCTGCTGAATTCGTCAACGCCTCACTCCACACGCCTGAAGGTTGGAATGTAAGACAAGTGAAAACAGATTCGGACACAGAAGAGATAGGTACTATGCAGACAAACGAACCCGTTTCCATTACGTTTGAAGTAAAAGTGCCGCAGAATGCAGCGTATACGCAACCGTACTGGTCCCGCGAATCTGAATACCACGACGCTGTTTATACCCTTGAGCAGCCAGAATACCGATTTCTACCTACCGCACCGCCTGATGTTCACGGTGTTATAACCTATCGCGTGGACGGTGTGGACTTCACACTGACGCAACCTGCAAAAACGCGTTCGATTAACAGACCGTGGGGTGAAAAGCGGCGTTTGTTGACAGTCGCCCCAGCGATTAGCCTATCTGTCTCGCCACAGATCGGCGTTATACCGATCTCCGAATCTACCATCGCAAACGAGAAGATCACTTTTCTCACAACAGTAGAGATGCTCAATAATGTAAAAGGTGAAGCAGAAGGGACACTTTCGCTCAAACTTCCGGATGGATGGCATGCGTCCCCTGAAGATGTGTCTTTCGCTTTCACACACGAAGGCGCAAGCAAGACTTTCACTTTTCAAGTATCCGTTGAGAATGTGGAAGTCGGTAAAGCGCACACGCTTCAGGCAGTCGCTACATACAACGGCAAAGAATACACTACCGGTTATCAGACAATCGAGCATCCAGACCTTGAGCCGCGCCATCTCTACCGTCCGGCCACAATGACGCTTCACAGCATCTCGCTTGAACTTCCACAGCATTTAAGCGTCGGCTACATCATGGGGGTAGGCGATAAAATCCCTGAAGCTCTCGCACAGATTGGGATTGATGTAGAGATGTTAGGCACGGAAGAACTCCGCACCGGTGATTTGAACCGATTTGACACCATCCTCGTTGGCATCCGGGCGTACGCTGTGCGACGAGACCTCATCGCCTATAACAGCAGGCTCCTTGATTACGTGTATAAGGGCGGCAACCTCATCGTCCAGTACCAAACCCCCGAATTTGACGCAGCCCCCTTCGGTCCGTACCCTTATACAATGGGCAGACGACCAGAAGAAGTCTCCGAGGAAGATGCACAGGTAACTATTTTGATGCCAGACAACCCGATCTTCCAGTATCCGAACCAAATTACGGCGGCGGATTTCGATGGATGGGTCGAAGAGCGCGGTTCTAAATTCCTGACGGAATGGGACGGAAATTATCAGGCACTCCTCACCTGCAACGACCGCGAACAGGAACCACAGCGCGGCGGACTTCTCTACACCGAATACGGACAAGGCACCTATACCTACGCTGCGTCTGCCTTTTATCGACCACTCCCTGCAGGTGTCGCAGGCGCGTATCGACTTTTCGTCAACTTACTAACGCTTGGTAAGTAACTGTGGCATTAGGCATCTTCCCACGGTGCTACATCACCAACAGGCACCGGGGCTGGAAAACGGCTCACGACATCAACAGGTCTACCCAAATCTGACGACTCAATCACGCGTTCACATATCTCCAGCGCGTGTCGTGCTTGCGCGCCATTGCACCGCGGATTTCGGTCAGATCTGATCGCGTCTGCGAAATCGGCGACCCCTTTGCCCCAATCTAATCCGGTGAAGGCTTTCGGAGGCGACGGTTCATCTTGCCATCCACCTGACGGGGTAAACTTTTTGATACCGCGCCCATCATCGTGCGCCTGAAGGGAAAATCCACCTGCCGTACCGTGTATTTCGTACGGCGGAATTCCAGAAACAACAGTAAAACTGTGATAGATGAATCCGTGTGCTCCGTTCTCGAATTCAAGCACGGCGAACCCGTGATCTTTCTCTTTTACCTCAAATTCGGTGCCTTGACGCGGTCCCTGGGTTAACACCCGTTTTGGAACAGCGACCCGCGCAAACCCGTGCACTGTCTTAACTGGCGCAATCATGGTCGTCATCGTTGTTAGCGGATAAGGGGCAACATCCCGAAACGGACCAGCGTGCATCAGAAACGCGTCCGCACTCGGATGCCAGTGTTCTAACGGACCCCCGAAATTCCCGATCGCAGAGATAACATCGCCAATTTCACCCTCGCGAATCCGTTGCCAGACGTTCTGCTGAACATAGCCGAGAATCGCTGACGGGGCACACGCCAGTTTGAGACCGTTCGCTTCCGCCGTTTCTACGAGTTCGTTTGCCTCGTCGGTGCGGATAGAGATCGGTTTTTCAGAATAAACATGTTTCCCCGCTTTTAGTGCCGCCAACGAAACCGGGTAATGAGAGATGTGAAGCGTCAAATTCACAATCGCTTCTACATTCGGATCATTCAGCACTTCCTCAAGCGATTTGTAAACACGTCCACCGTTGCGTTCTGCCAACGCCGATGCACGCGCCTCGTCTTGGTCATAGAAACCGACCAATTCAATGCGATGCGGATACGCTTGACAACGCGGTTGATAACCACCCGCAGAAATCATACCACATCCGACAATCACCGTCCGGACTGGCGTTGTATTAGACATTCAATAGGCTCCTTGTTAGTCTGCTTTGGTAAGTCAGTCCTATATCAGTTGTTATCCTTCACCTGACATATAATCTTGCAGATATTGTCCAATATCTTCGCCATTTTTGATTATATCGGTGAAGTATGTATCGCAAACATCGTTGAAACGTAAAAATACATCACGAGTCGTTGCATTATCTTTCTCAAAAACACCTACAGGTTGGTAATCAATTCCCCATGTCTTGAACTGGTGTAATGCGATTGTGGCTGCTTCCGTTTTAGCACTGTTATTTAGGGCAAACACAAATAACGGGGGAACCTTTCCGTTTATTCTACAGTCTACTTTATAAATTCCATCGGGATCTTTTGTTGGATGTTGCCAGTTGAATGTCATGCGCGTTAATTCTACCTTCTGATACAAAAAGGCTCGAAAATCGTCGATAAATGTTGATCTAACCGTTTCTCGTGACAAGTACGTAACATCAATTATTTTCAGTAGTGCCTGGACAAAGTCATAAAGTGCTTCCCCATAACATCCATCAGAAACATCAATAATTAATTCCCCGTTATAGTCTTCAACTTGAAACATAGATAGGGCTTTTAAGATTAACTTCTGGCGATTTCCACTATGAAGTTTCTGCTCATCCATGTAATATGAAAGGTGCATATAGGTATGTGCCTCGTCTGAGAGGACCCACCTACCACCCATTTTTTTTAGTACAATAACCAACTGATCCCCGTCATTGAAATGGAAAGGGGTAAAAACGAGGAAACGGTCTTTGCCATCTGCCGAAAGCTGTATCTCCGCGGAAACCTTATCAATAAAGTCTTTTTCTATTGTTTTAACTGACATTATTCTCACCACCTAAAAAAGTTTTAATTCCAGTTGTGCAGGTAATTCAAAGTTCGCATCCTGTATAAGACACTGTAGCGCGCCTTCAAAATTGTTATAGCGGTCTGTTTCCTTCGCGTAAGTATCCTCATCATAACCCCTCTCCTGATATCGCTCTGTAGCAAAGTGAATGTGGTAACCGTAAATTTTTTGTCTTTCAATTTTGTTATTATGTGGACGTTTAGGCATACCGTTATAGCGACAGATCCTAAAGGTCGCACCAGTTTTGGGATTTATAACCGCTAAGATTACCGAAAAATCTGAGGGATATTTTTCATTTTGGTTGGTTATGAGGCGGAAACGGTTACCATTTTCCCCAATGATATACAAACTACTGTCCTTATTTAGTTGGATATGCCAGTCATCTGGTAAAACTTTACGTTCATTAATTAACGCTGCTATTTGTTGATCGGTGTATTTTATATCCATTAATGCTATCCACTGACAAACTTTGACGCTGGCAGATTCATCGGTGTAGATAATCAGACGTTCTTCTTATTGAAGTCTAAAAATATAATAAGTAGCATAGTAAAGTATATCACACCATCCGAAAAATTGACAATATTTTATGTTCTGGGTTCAGGGTCATTCAATTGTCCGTTTTGGGTGTTGTCCTTTTTGTAGGTGTTAATACTTAATATATGTTATGTTTTTTAAAAATTCGCAGAAATTTTCGCTGGATTTCGCTAGATTTCGCACCGGATTCTGGAAAAAGGACATCCAATCCAATAATTTCTTAAAATTGAATGGCTCTGCTGCAACCCCAATTTTCTCTTGACGCAAAAGGTTGATGCAATGTAAAATATATGATGCAATAGACGAAACAAGTTCACTAAATGTTAAGGTGATAAATGTGTTAAAATATAACCGACTTGCATTCACTGCTATTTTAGTCTGCGTAATTCTACCCGGATGTGCAGCGTTCCGTGACACATCGCAAACCGAGGCTTACAATCGGTTCGCAATACGTGCCGCGCAAGCGCAGCTCTGGAATGAAGCCATCTTCCGATGGAAGCAGGTCATCAATGTTGACCCAGATGATGCCAAAGCACATAACAACCTCGGCGTCGCTTACGAAGCGGTCGGAAACATAGACGAGGCTATTACCGCTTACCAGCGCGCGGCGGAATTAGACCCCGGCAACAAATACTATCGACTCAACTATCGACGGTGCCGGATACACCTCCGACGCAGCGGACTTGACGACGAAGACGCACCGCAACCAGATGAGGAACTCCCAACCACGGAACAGTGAGGATGCCAATATGCAAATGACGAAACTTCTAACAGCAATTTTCCGGTTTACAAGCGGTGCCGGAAAATTTGGAATCCTACTGGTTGTTCTAACGCTCTGTGGGTGTGGCAGTGCCGTGACGCGCGTCTCTATTCCGGTGAAGGTCCAATCTGAAATTGACATCAACCGGTATTCCAACTTCGCCGTTTTGCCGTTTGTGGCTGAAAAAGAGACAGCACGCAACGAAAAACTGCCCGAGGAAATCGGCGAGGAAATCGCTGCGATACTCCGTAGAGGTTTAGCACGCCAAAAACACTTTGAAGTCGTCAGCACACAGGAGACAGCGAGACTGCTTATAGGTGAAACCGTCGGAGAGGATTGGCTCTCTGATACGGAACGCTTGAGTCAATTCGGAGAGTATTTTGAGGTGAAAGGGATTATCATCGGCAGCTTTCGTTTCTATTCAGATAGCCGACCGAGACGATATTATGGCGAACGCTATTCCGTACAACGACAACGCTACGTAATGGATTATCAGGACTACATGCAGAAAACCTATCTCCTTTCATTGAGAGTGATGATTATTGATATCGAGACCGAACAGATTATCTGGGATGAAACTTACCGACGGAGCACCGCAGAAGCACATACAATTGGCTCTTTCATTTTCTCTCAGGCGGGGCCACAGGCAAATACTATCAGAGAACTCGGCAAGCGTGCTGTATCAGAATTTACGCGTCAAATCTCGCCACACTATGAGCGCGAAGATAGATATTTAGTCAATTGAGGAAATAGTTATCAGTACGATTTTTTTCAAAAAATCTTTCGGTTTGCCTCGCAGTGAGAGTTTTCAGAAAGAGACATTGGGATTATCAGATGCCTCTTTTAACTGATAACTGATAACTGACAACTACCAAAAAACAGAGGTTAAAGGTGTGAAAAAAAATAAAATGAGAAAGAGGTTTCCAGTTAACAGTTACCAGTTTCCAGAGAAGAGATCATCAGCTGATAATTCTCTTAACTGGTTACTGGTCACTGGTTACTGGTTACTGGTTCTGAGTTTATTGGCACCTTGTGTTGGATGGGCGCAGGCTTTTGGGAAAAATAAAATTACTGCACAACGCTTTGATTGGCACATCCATCGGACAGAGCATTTCGATATACATTACTATCCGAGTGAAGCGAAACTGGTGCCTATCATGGCCGCTATTGCTGAAGAGGCTTACGAACAGCACAGTGAGGATTTTGAGCACGAACTGCGGGATAGAACACCGCTTATCCTTTACAAATCCCATAAAGATTTTCAGGAGACCAACATAATCCTCCAAGAACTCCATGAAGGTATCGGAGGCTTCGCAGAACTTTTTAAGCATCGTATCGTTATCCCTTTTACGGGTTCCCTTGAAGCCTTTCGAGAGGTAATCTATCACGAACTCATTCATATCTTCCAGTACGATATTATCTATCAGAAACCGCATGCGCGTATCTACAGCGGTGAGTTTCTCTATTCACCCCCTATCTGGTTCATAGAGGGGATGGCAGATTATTTCGCTGAAGATAATGATGCAATCGGCGAGATGGTCGTCCGAGATGCCAGCATGAATAACAACATCGTTCCCTTACCGCAACTCCAAAATTTTAATCGGCTCAGTTCACCTTTCATCGGATATAAGTTGGGGCAATTGGCGGTGGCATATCTCACAGAAACCTATGGGCGTGAAAAAGTCGCCGAGATTTTACAAGGGTTACGACAGAGCCGAACGAAAGATATTGATCGGGTTTTCAGAGAGGTACTCGGTGTAGAACTCGAAGAATTTGATAAGGCGTGGCGACAGACAATGCGGAAGCGTTATTGGCCCCTCGTTGAGGACCGAGAATTGCCCGACCTCGTCGCAAAGAACCTTACCGAAGAATCAAAATACTCTCATAATATTAAACCCGTCTGGTCGCCGAGTGGTGATATTATCGCTTACGTTACTGGAAACGATGGATTTCTTGAGATTGTCCTTATGTCCGCAAAAACCGGTGAACGCATTGAGCGAGTAACCAAGCGGTTTTTCCGAGAGAAATATGAGGAGATCCGAACCGATTTCGGTGGATTTGGTAGAAGTCTCGCATGGGCACCCGATGGTGATAGGATTGCCTTCGTCGCCAAGCATCACGACGCTAACTACCTCCTTGAAGTCAATGTTCTGACGGAGGAACTCACGCAGTACTTTGAACTCGATTTTGATAGCGTTACTTCCCCAGATTACGATGGCAGCGGTGAGCGGATCATTTTTTCGGCGCTCAAAGAGGGACAGACAGATCTCTATATTATCGAGCTCCTGACAGGTGACATTGATAGGCTAACTTTCGACCCATTTAACGATACGCACCCCTCATGGCACCCAACAACCAGCAAAATTGTCTATACCTCCGAACGAGGCGGTAAAAATAGACTTGTACTGATAGATCTCGACCGTGGAACGGAACGTCTGTTAACCGACGGAATCCATAATGCTATCAGTCCTGTGTGGACACCAGATGGAAAATCAATTCTCTTCTGCGCGGATGGACAAAGCATTTACGATATCTACAAACTGGAAATTATAGAAAAAGCAGATGCCCAAACGCACGCGGTTACCGAAGAAGAAACAGAACCTGAACAGCAAACCGACGACATAATCAAGAAAGGATTGTTGTTCACTGAGGATGGTGGAACAGAACTTGCAAACCAAAAGCTAAAGGTTGAGTTGACACGTCTGACCAACATGATGACGGGCTGCTTCAATCCGAGTTTATCCCCGAACGGGAAGCATCTGTTATTTAGTGCCTATCAGAACGGAAAATACGATGTCTGTGTTATGGACGTTTCCAAAACTATTGAAGAAAAATCTGAGGCTACCGACTTAGCAGAACCTTCGGCGATTCTAACCGCAGAAGAACCACAGAATTATCGGATAGCCAAACGGAAGTATAGTACAAAATCCTCCTTCGCTCTGGATGCAATCTTCCCAAATTTCAGCCTCGGTGCTGATGGTATTTTGAGAAGCACGGTCCAGATCGTTGGCAGTGATATGTTGGGCAACCATCGTATCGGGGTCAGTGTGATGAACCAATCCAGCTACCTCGCACCCGATTTTATCGCACAATACGGGTTTTTAACACACCGAACGGATATGGGCGCGGTGATTTACAATTATCACGAATACCATATTTTGGGCGGCATCCAGCAAAGACGGGGTATCCTACAACGGATTACAGGACTCGGTTTGTATCTCAATTATCCCTTTGATAGATACCATCGACTTGATCTTGACTTCTCAATGTACTCACAACCGTTTTCCTATAACTTCCAGACCAACCGAACATTTGACCCCTATGACGATAGAGGCTTACTCACGATGGGGTCCATCGCTTTTGTTGGTGATACAACGATGTGGCGGGAGTGGGCACCCTATACAGGTTCACGCTATCGCATTGAACTTGAACAATCTTTCCCGACGCTCGGCAGTGAGCTCGCACTCACAAACGCTATTTTTGACGCACGACGCTATTTCGGGCTCGGTAGGCGTTCAACACTCGCGGTCCGCTTGCTACTCGGCGGTAGTTTTGGGGACGACAAATCCTACTTCTACCTCGGCGGAATTGATACCTTACGTGGCTACAATTATGAGGATTTAGTCGGCACCCGCATTGGACTCCTCAACTTGGAAGTTCGTATCCCTTTGATAGATGTGCTTCATTTTGGATGGCCCGTCAGATGGTCACTCGGTGGTATCCGCGGTATTATTTTTGCCGATCTCGGCGGCGCATGGTCAGATTGGCAGTACGGATCAGAGAACCCATTTAATATCATCGTCCGAGAAGGGAATCGCATCCGACTTGACGATGTGAAAGCCGCTATTGGAGTCGGGATGCGATTGCGACTCGGGCTGTTTTCTATAGACTTCGCCGCAGCACGAAATACAGACCTTACCCGATTGGAACCCGGTTTCAAATATCACTTCGGGCTGGGGCAAGCATTTTAAATTAGTTATCAGTTATCAGTTCGGTTTTTCTACGAAAAACCTTTCAGTTGTCAGAGGAGGTAGTTATCCGTTATCGGTTATCAGTTATAAGTTAAGAAACCTTTTGTAGTAAACTCAGTTCATTGTGGCTGTCATAGAACCTTCTTAACTGACGACTGACGACTGGTAACTGAAGACTTTAAAAATATGGATTCACGAACCAAACGCTTTGTTATCACTGTCGTCATTCTCGCTGTTGTGGGTGGACTCGGTGCGCTCTGGGTGAACCTTTACCCTGATTTCCTATGGTTTAAGATGGTGAACTATTTCGGAGTTTTCTATAAAATCCTTGAAACGAAAATCTTCGTCGGCGTAATTGTTGGGGTCTGTTACTTAGCTATTCTTTTGGTAAACCTTGCCTTGATTTATCGATTCACGCCAGCACACCTGAGTCCAGCTTTTATGGGCGGTGCTGAATTCGCAGGCGGATCCGCAGGCGATCCCGGTGCCACGCGAAGAATGATTTACGGTGGACTTACACTCCTCGCTATACTTTTCAGTATCTTGATGGGCTATACTGCAAGCGATCGATGGGAAATTTATCTACGGTTCTTCAACTCTGACGAACTCGTTTTCCCGGCTGCCACCCCTATTAGCGTGGAAGGAACTATTGACGCAAACGAAATACCTGTCTCGCAATTGGAACTCCAAGCAAAACATATAAAAGTTGGAGACCCAGTCAACGTTCAGGTAGACGGCATAAATCAGGAGGCACGCGTTGAAGCCGTACTGGAAAACGCGATCCGATTGAACACCAGGGTCCAAATAGAACCCGGACAAAAAGCGTTTTTTACCTCCCCGGCACGCGATCCGATTTTCAAAAAGGATGTCGCCTTCTACGTTTTCAAAATGCCGTTAGAACGCTACATCTGTGGGACGCTTTTCGGTATCTTTATGCTGGTGACGATATTTGCGACCGTCATCTATTTTTTCCACGGGCTTATCACAGGCGATACCAGTCAGTTCCGGTTCCGTCCACCTTTCAGCGTTAAAGCCCATCTGTTTACGCTTGTCGGTGTGACACTGCTTTGCAGAGCATGGAACTACCAATTCGCTATGTACGACCTACTGTATGCTTCAAACGAGGTTGTCCGCGGCGGTGGTGGATACGCCGCTATACAAGCGCGCCTTCCTATATTGAATATTATGCTCTGGCTCACTATCCTCTGCGCCTTGGTCTTCATCGTTAGCATCTTCTTGAAACGCAATTCCTTCGCTTTTGGTGGATTTGTTGTATTTATAGTCGCTGGCTTCCTCGGACAAGTCTACCCGGCTGCTATACAAAGTTGGCGGGTTGAACCCAATAAACAGGTTTTAGAAGCAGTCTACATCAACTATAACATCAAAGCGACACTCGAAGCTTACGGTTTAGCCGAGAACACGGTAACCGAAGAAGAGTATCCACTGACGGAGCAGCTCAGTTACGAGGACATAACCAGCCAGGAAAACAAACCTGTTTTCAACAGTATCCGCCTCTGGGACTGGAGACCTTTACGTAGAACCTTTCGACAACTCCAAGAATTGCGCTCACAGTACGATTTCAACGATGTCGATATTGATCGCTATGTGGTTGATGGCGAAATTCGACAAGTCATGCTCTCAGGACGCGAACTCAATATTAACGAACTGCCCGTAGAAATCAGAAACGATTGGTATAAGCAGACCTATACCTACACTCACGGATACGGGGCTGTCGTTAGTCCTGTTAACGAAATTGATAACGGCAAACCCAATATGTATATCCAAGGATTGCCACCCATTGACTATAAGGAACAGTGGCAACACCGGTTTAGCGAAACGCCAGGACCCCGTATCTATTATGGTGAACGCACAAATCGCTATGTCATCGTGCACCCAGATCGCACCCAAGGACTTGAGTTTGACTATCCGCAAGAAGGACAACAATACGCCGAATACGCATATCAGGGAGAAGGCGGGGTACGCCTGAACTCTTTCTGGCGGAAAATGGTGTATATGCTTAAGTTCAATAACGAAATTAACTTCGTCCTACCCGGTGAAATTTCATCAACGAGCCGAATCCTTTACAATCGGAATATCAAAGAACGAATTCAGAAAATCGCACCTTTTTTGCGATACGATGGAGATCCCTACATCGTTATCCATAACAGTAGGCTCGTCTGGATGATTGATGCTTATACAATCACACATCGCTACCCCTACTCTGTCTCTATGAGAGAATTCGACGACGAGAGAAGGAAGCGACTCCCAAATGCACAACGGGACGATGAGTCGTGGGGCAACTACATCCGAAACTCTGTTAAAGTCGTTGTTGATGCTTACGATGGCACCGCCGACTTTTACATTATGGACCGGGAACGGGATCCAATTGTGGAATGTTATCGAAGAATCTTTCCAGACCTTTTTAAGCCCTTTGAAGAGATGCCCGATGAACTCAAAGCACATATTCGCTACCCCATGGCTATGTTCCTCATCCAAGCCCGGGTCTATCAGGATTACCACATGAAGGATCCAATAACCTTCTATGCTGGTGAGGATAAATGGGAAATCGGGAGAGAACTCTACGACAATACAGATGCACAAACACAGCAAGTACCACAACAGCCGAGGAGTCCATTCGTTCCACAACAGCAGACCGTTCAACGTTCAGCTGCCGAAGGGCAACCCGTTGAACCTTACTACGTCGTTCTCAGGCTACCCGGGCAAGAGAAAGCCGAATTTATGTTGATGCTGCCTTTCACACCGCTCAACAAACCCAACCTTACCGCATGGCTGTCCGCACGATGTGATCTGCCGCAATATGGGCAGCTCCTCGTCTATCGCTTCCCCAAAGGACGACAAATAGCAGGACCGATGCAGGTAGAAAACTTCATTAGCCAAGAGCCTGAGATTTCTCAGCAGATTAGTCTCTGGAATACACAAGGCTCTCGTGTGCTACGTGGAAATTTGCTGATTCTCCCGATGAATAACTCTCTGCTCTATGTTGAACCTATCTACATTCAATCTGAAGATGAAAAAACCGCTATTCCCGAATTAAGACGGGTCGTCATCGGATACGAAAACGAGGTCGTCTGGGGTGCGAGCCTTGAGGAGGCACTCCTCAAAATGTTCGGACAGGGAACACGATTTGAAACCACAGAGGCGGCAGCGACAACTGAAACGGCTGAAACCGCAACTGATCCGAGCGCAGATCAGACCTCATTAGGACTCGCTAAGCAAGCGAACCTCTATTTCAATCAGTCACAAACAGCGCAGCGTGCTGGTGATTGGGCAGAATACGGACGGTTGCAGCAACTTTTAGGGGAGACCTTGCAGCAGCTCGAACGAGATACACAGTAAAACCAGTTGTCGGTTATCGGTTATCAGTTTGCCTCGCAGTGAGAGTTAAAGAAGTATTTAGATTCACTACAGCTGTTCTTTTAAAAACTGGTGATTAAAAAGAGAGTTTAGACGATACACAACCCGCTTAACCGACAACTGATAACCGAAAGGTTTGCGTAGCAAACCGTACTGATAACTATTAAAGGAGGTGAAACAGATGGCTCTTGATTGGAAACCACGCCACAGGGATATGATTATCGGCGGTATCCCATGGTTAGCCAGAATAAGCGATAAAGCCAACGCACAATTGCAGGGCATCATCGGTGAGTATATCTATCCGTGACCGCAGGATAAAATGTTCCTGGAGGAACATAAGCTCAGTGCTGAGGCGTTTGTTGAAATGGTGAAAGATAATCCTTCAGACGATGAAATGATTGCCGCTATGAAGAAATTGAATGGATAGTTAACAGTAACCAGTAACCAGTTAAAGAGATGTTAGATTTACGCAAACTCTCTTTTCTGGTAACTGGAAACTGGTAAACTGGAAACTGGAAACTGGTAAACGGAGATCTATTCTTTGGAATTAACTGAGTATCGCGACCAGATCAACGAAATTGACGACCAGATTTTAGCACTGCTACAGAAGCGAGCAGAGGTTTCCAAGAAGGTCGGGGCGGTGAAAGCAGAAACAGGCGTTGCGCAGGTTTATGTTCCGCATCGGCAGAAGCAAGTTATTGCACGCTTGATGGCACAAAATGATGGTAAGATCCCCGAAGATGCGCTTGAAGCGATCTGGACCGAAATATTATCTGCCTCCCGTTCTTTGCAGGAACCCGAGCGCGTCGCCTTTCTTGGGCCAGTTGGTAGTTTCGGACACTTGGCGGCTCGATATCATTTCGGCGCGTTAACTGAATTTATCCCTATCCATCCGCAGGTTGACATCTTTACTGAGGTTGAATCTGGTAGAGCAGATTACGGTGTGGTCGCTATCGAAAATTCGCTGCAAGGCACTGTTCGCGATGTTTTAGAACGCTTCCAACACACACCCTTGTGGATCTGTGCAGAGACATTTCAGCCGATAAAACAGCACTTGTTGTCAAAGTCGCCGCTCGCAGAAATTCGGTGTATTTACTCGCATCCACAACCTTTCGCGCAATGCAGGGCATGGCTCAGCAGGCATCTCGGTAATGTTGAACAGATTGAAGTTGTCAGTACATCTGAAGCCGCACAACGTGCTTCACAAGAACTATCAGCGGCTGCGATTGCAAGTGAACTCGCAAGCGAGATTTATCAGATTCCAATTGTTGCAAACGCCATTATGGATGAACCGAATAACACAACCCGCTTCTTTATCATCGGGAGTCAGATGTCGGACCCAAGCGGACATGATCGGACCTCGCTCTTTTTTGCAGTTCGAGACAAAATTGGGGCACTCCACCAAGCCCTCGGGGTTTTGGAGAAAGCCCAGTTGAGTCTAACTTATCTTGAATCTCTCCCATCACGAGTCAAACCCTGGGAGTATGTCTTCTTTGCTGAGATGAAGGGCCATATCGCTGACGAACGGGTCCTTGTGGCACTTGGGCAGCTTGAAAAAGTGTGTCAGAATGTCAATGTTATCGGATCCTATCCGCGTGGGACGCCATGATGTTAGCACTAACGCAACAAATTCATACGCACGCAAAAGAACTCGGATTTGAACTCGTCGGGATTACACCCGCGGCACAGAGTGAAACAATTGCGCGTTATCGGCAATGGGTAGAAAGCGGTTATGCCGGGAAAATGAGTTATCTCAAAAAGCATCTCCCGCTCAAGGCTGATGTCCGTCAACTTATGGCAGAGGCGAAATCTGTTATCAGTCTCGCAATGAACTATTACACGCTTGATCCACCGAAAGTCTTCGCAGATGACCCCGCACGTGGACAGATTTCCCGTTACGCTTGGGGCGACGACTATCACGATGTCATCCGTCAACGTCTTTCTGAACTCATTGGTTTTATTCGGCAGACAGCTGAAACCGAATTGAAAACTCGCGTTTGTGTTGATACCGCGCCCATCATCGAAAGGGAATATGCCCAAAAGGCAGGTATCGGCTGGATCGGCAAGAATACCAATCTAATCCATTGGCGTTCCGGGTCTTGGTATTTCCTCGCGGAGGTACTCATCAATGTCGACTTGGAATCAGATACCCCTTCCCTCCGCGGGAGTTGTGGGACTTGTACACGCTGTATTGAAGCATGTCCGACGGATGCAATTATTGAACCGAATCTCCTTGATTCTCGACTTTGCATCTCTTATCTGACTATCGAACTGAAAGAGAGCATTCCAAAGGCATTACGCCCAAAAATCGGCAAATTAATCTTTGGGTGCGATATCTGCCAAGAGGTCTGTCCATGGAATAGTAAAGCTGTACCGACGGACGAGCCAGCGTTCCAACCCCGAGACGGAAACCTTACGCCTAAATTGCTATCGCTTATCGGTATGACACAACACGAGTTTAGCCGAAGGTTCAAGGGAAGTCCGATCAAACGTACCAAACGCCGCGGGTTCTTGCGGAATGTCCTCGTCGCTATCGGTAATTGGGGCGAACCGCGCGCCGTTCCTGCACTCAAAGATGCCTTAGTTGATGACGAACCTTTGGTGCGGAGCCATGCCGCTTGGGCATTGGGAAAAATCGGAGGCGATACCGCCAAGCAGATACTACAGACGCAACTAACTGTTGAAACCGAACAAGAAGTAATCGCTGAAATTCAGGACGCTATTTCAGAAACAGAGCAATCATCACGGTAGTAGGCACACGCCGTTGTGCCGTTCACACGGAGGTAGAAAAACAGTGCGTGAAACAACAAATGGGCATCATCAAATTCCATCTCCCGGTGCTGGGACTAATGGACTCGCATGGCGAGGGGCATCACTCTGGAGCGTTGAAGGTGTCGGCCCCATCCATGAAATTGATCCTGAGACCGGTGAGGTTTTGCTAACACTTACGCCGCCTTACCCAGGTAGTGCCGGTTTGGAGTGGGCAGATGAGCATCTTTGGTACAATAGTATATGGCAACAGACATTTTACAAACTCACAGTACCGGATTTGGAGGTCGTCACAACCTTTTCATCGCCCGCAGAGGGACCGCACGGGTTGGCATGGGATGGTGAGCATCTCTGGAGCGTTGACATGAACACGGGGCGGTTCATCAAACAGTGTCCTGAAACTGGGGAAATCCTTGCTGAACTTCAAACCCCTGGCGGACGCGCACACGGACTCGCATGGGATGGCGAGGCACTTTGGAACGCCGATACAAATGACCATGTTATTTACCGAATTCATCCCGAATCTGGTGAAGTGATCGATTCCGTTTCATGTCCAAGCGAACCGCACGGGTTAACTTGGGACGGCACGGCGTTATGGTATGGCGAAGATAAAGCAAAAACGATCTATAGACTCAACATAACGGAGAGAAAATAAATTTCCGAAGAAACGCTACCAAGTAAAGAATTGTTTCACCGCAGCTTAAACACATTTCTGTAGGTTCAGCGTATCGGGATAACGTCAAATAGTGAGGGGAAGAAAATTGAAAAAATTACAGATAACCGTGCTAACTCTGCTCCTCGGAATCGGGTTAGCGATACAAAGCAGTGCTGACCGAGTGCAACTCAATACAAGTGCCGCTGTCATTCACGATAATCTCGGTGAGAGTGTCGGTATGAGCGGCGATTACGCAATGGTGGGTGTCCCAAATGATGATACCGACGACGGCAGAAATGCGGGTTCGGTCAAAGTCTTTCTTCGGAGTGAAACCGG
>JAPPDN010000846.1 GCA_028824575.1 Candidatus Poribacteria bacterium
ATCGGCATCATGTCGACCGTCTTAGTGACGGTACTGGGTGTAGGCCTCAAGATGGTTTCGACGCTTGCGCACATCATGAAAACCAGCGAGCGGATCTATGACCGGTTGGAGGACGAATCTGCTGAGCATGTGAAGCTCACAGAACGCCAAGCCGCCCAAGCGCAAGCGGATGTCGAAATACTTCAGCTCCAACGCGACACGCTGCAAATTCTCCGTGACGTGGGAGGCATGATCAAAGAGCTCAAACGGGAATTGCAGGAGCTCAGACTCATCATGATTGACAGACAATGAGCGATAAGCAATCCACGCAAGAAGATTATTCAAGGGACGCGGATCAAACGCGGTACCTGTATATCGTCGGTCTAATAGCCGCCATGACGCTTTTGGGTTTGTTTGCGCTAGAAATTCTGCATATGTCTGGCTTAATGAAAAAGACAACCCCGTATATCTTCACGCCGGAGATCGTCCACACACTGATACCCGTAACAGTCGGCGGATTGGCGACGCTTGGCGGTTTTCTGTATGGACGTGAGGTGGGAAAGCGTCAGACGAATGGGAGGTCGAGCCAATGATAGATTTTTTGAAAAGGCTACTCCAAGACGAGGAAGGCTATAACCCCGAAGCACACATCGTCAAGGGCAAGATGCACATCGGCTATGGCCACTGCCTAGACCAAGAGCAGAGCGAGGAAGAACTCGCCGTCATGCAGCTTGATGACGAGTTAGAAGATTGGACCGGCTTTAAGCTATCTGACGAACAGTGCGACGCCCTATTTGAAATCGATGTTCAGGACGCTATAGACGACCTCGCTCCTGTATTCATGCCCCCCGACATCGAAGCGCTCGGCGATACGAGAGGGTCCATACTGCTATCGATGTGCTTTCAGATGGGAGGCGCCGGCGTCAGGAAGTTTAAGGCGTTTCTGCAGGCGCTCAAAGACGGCGATTGGGAACGTGCAGCCGATGAAATGGAATGGTCAAACGGTCTTAAAAAGCAACGCCGTAGCGCATGGTATAAGCAGACCCAAATCCGATTTACTGCTGCTGCGAACGCGATGCGGAAAGGCTATTTCGATCGATACCAAGAAAAGCCAATCGAGCAACGTCCCGAGCAAGTAGACAGACCGCTTGCCGGTGCGACCGATGAGGAGCTGATAGACGAGATAAGATACAGATTCAACCGTAAAAAAAAGGAGTTATGATGGAAAACCGATTTGATTCAATAGAAGAAGCCTTCGATGCGATCCGCCAAGCAGCAGAAGCGGGTGACATCGAGGCGGTGCTGGAGGCAGAGTTAGCGGGCAGACGCGCTCTGAATGAGTTTCGGGACGAATATTACCAAGACGCTGATGGGACAAGCGAACACGACGACGCTTCTGAAACGCGAGACGATCCCGCCCCGACTGAGGAGGCGGCTGGAAAAACCGACGCATCTAGGGAGACCGGGGACGAAGAGCTAAAGCAAATGGTTGCCGATAATGTGGTTGAGTTCAAAGTCCCTGACATCATTGAGGCGGTGATGCGGACTCCGTTTATTCGAGATGCGCGTGAACAGGTGATGATTCCAGAAAAAGGGACGACCGTATCTGTTCAAGCGTTCCGTTTGACCGATTCCAAGTTCAAAGTGTTAGATGAACCTGCGCTTAACAAGGTCATTGAATTAACCCGCATTGATAATATCAAGTGGACCGCCGAAGATATGGACTGTGAAGACATAGCCCGCGCGTTTGTCCAACGCTGTTCGGAGCTAGGCTTCAATAGTGCAGGCAGGTTCTTCAGCTGGTCAGGCGGTCACTGTTTTGTTGTCTGCTTGGTAAATGTTGATGGCAACGTCGAATTTCGTTTTATTGAGCCACAAGTTGACAAGATTCTGACGGACTCAGATCTTGGCAAGGGGATGTATACCAACGAAAATTGTTTGATTATCATCTCGTAACCAATAACCAGTAACACTTTAACTTTCAACAAAAAGGAGACAATTTATCATGAAACGCCTGTTGTTAATCACACTATTCCTTAGCATTTGGACATCAATGGCTGTTTGGGCTGAGGGAAAAATTGGGTTTTCGTTCAGTCAAGTCATCGATGAGCGGAGCAGCGGTGCAGTCGGCGAATACGAGCGCGACTTCGGCAGGTATACAGTCGAGGTCGAGGGACAGATCCAATCCGGTGACATCTATCGTGGCAAGTATCACGGTGCAGTGATTTTCGACGTGAAAACTGTCGGCGTGAAACTGAGCACTGAGGGAACGATCAAGGGGTACACGCTCGGCACACTCGGACGCGATTCCAATATAGCGTTAGCTCTCACAGTCCCCGTCGATAATCTCAGTTTTGATGTCGGTTTCGCAGGCAGGAATAGCCGGCCGTGGGGCGCGCCGTCCGCTAAGGATGAGTTGCTACCCAAGGGTTTCGATGAAGCGAAATTGGACGCGCTTGGACTCGGCTCTGTCTACCCCGCACCGAGCGGCATCCAGTTCAAGCACGGTAACAGCATCGCTGCGCTTGTGGCGACCGAACTCGATTGGCATAAAGTGGAGATCGGGATTAAGGGATTGATAGAGATTGTCGGTGAGGGTGATCGCGCACACCAAATCCTGACCAAATTTCAGACAAGCAAGCGGCTCAGCGATAAGCTATCATTGAATCTCGGCAGCGAATTGATGCTGCAATTCTACCGCGACGAACTTCAGAGCGAAAGCGCGGTCTTTACGACCGTGGATTATAGCTTCTAAATTGTTCGAGGTGCAGTTATGGATGCAGAAATCAGGCATAGCGATCCAATCAATTGTGTGATTTGTGGCGAGGCGGTTCGGATCAAATATGTGAACGACGAGTATTATGCGCTTGTCCAGGTAAATCCAATTCCCGGCACAGAAGACAAGAATCCTATTGCCCAATCGCATAATTGTAAAAAAGACGAAAACCCCTGAAATGGCATTCATCGACGACTACCCATACCTCAAAACGATAGACATCACGATCCCCACCGGCTTTGAAGCGGACACGCCGGCGATAGAGATTGACGACGGATTGCTATACCTCGCCTTCGGTCGAAGCGGGGATAGGGATCGAAGTGTGGTGTGGAGCTTCGACCTCGATGGCGAATCGGAGGGGCAGGTATTCGATTTCTCGCCGCCGCCCTCCCCTGCAGGGACCACGCCGCTCGGCCTCTACATCGACGGAGGGACATACTACCTATGGCAAGCGGGCGATGACGATGCGTTTGTCTACCAGTTCGGTAGGAGCGGCAACCTCCTGCACACCTTCCGAGTGAGCGGCGACTTCGGCAATACGCCGTTCTACGTCGGAAACTTTGATGCACCGTTCCACCTCTGGGTGGAGGATTCGGTCTACAACACGCTGAATTTTGGCACATCGTTGGGCAGGAGTTGGAATTATGTGCTGCGCTACAACGGCGTGGGCGCGTACCAGTCACGCGAACAGGTAACGATTGACCGAGCGGAACGGGGCGATTGGAAAAGCGCGTGCTGGACAGGGAACGCGCACCTCGCGCTCCGAGACGGTGAACGCACCATCTACGCTTTCAATGCAGCGTTGGGGCGTGATTCCGCTCAAGACGGAACGGTAGAAACCTCCGCGTTGGCGACTGTTCCTGTGGCGATCGCTTACGGCGATGGGTTGGTTGCTATTTATGCCGGCACAAGTCAGGTGGCGTTGTACGGTGTGCTGCCGATGGCGCGGGCAACGATCGAATCGGTCCAGCAGTTCTATGGACTGGAAGATTACACAGTCGCTTACGATGTCGCGCGCCTGGGTTCGGACCGGAGCGTCTCTGAGATGAAAGCCGTCGGCGTCGAGATGGTCAACGAAGGTGCATTGGAATGGGGCTTAAATCTTGGCTCATCGGTCTCGGTATCTGAGCAGCTGCGGACAGGACGATTTATCCCACAGGACACGGTGCCCTCCGCAGAGGCGGGGGATAGCATCTTTAGGACGCAGGGCGACGATTCGCTCTCGCGGGTGCCGACTGGCGTGGAGATCTATGAGATTGACGGCTTCGATAACATTGGCGACGTGGTGCAGGTGATTGTCGCCACAGCGCAATAATGCCCTAAAACGCCCGTATTGCGCCGTAGGCAGGCAGTATTTTCTTTCGATCAAATCATTGGTTGAACGCAACCTGCCCCTCTCGGCGCACGCAGGGAACAAATCATGCTTTCATCACTGCAAGCCATATACGAGACGCTATACGATTCGATTGTCACCGTGATGGGGGATGACCTACCCACATTCACGAAGGGCTTTGACCCCAAAAGCCTCGACTTCCCGTATATGTACCTCGATCGCCCCAGGACAACGGGAATCCGAGATTTTTCTTATCCGACGCAGTACCAGTACGAAGTGATTGTACCGCTCGTGGCAATGACATCTATGGAAGATGATCTGTCGAAACTTCTCTTTAGCGACGATCTGACGAATCCGGGCGTGTTCACCTTGCTGCAAGCCGTTACAGATCGAATGGAGGCGTCATACGGATTCGGGTTGTCGTTCACGCCGACGCCGATGGGTTGGCAGTCACCTCGCTGGAGTTTAGGCGACGTAAACGATCCCGATACCCCAGCGGTGCAGCGTTATCTTGAAAATCCAAACATAGCCGGCGCGTCCGTCATGTTCTTGTTTGATGTGATAGAAGACGGACCGCTACCTTACAACGTATAGGAGAAAAAAAACAATGGCAGGCATATTACTCGGCAGAAATGGAGCCATTCTGCTCGGCAAGCAGACCGCAGAAGGCACCAAACAGACAACACTGATCAACAAAGTGTTTCAAACCAGCGGCGATAGCGGTATCGGGCCGCAAGCGGATTTTAACGCGCCGACCTTGAACGACGGGAGCTTGGCACCAAACGCGCCAGTCATCGGGCAAGCACGCAGCGAAGGCAGCCTTCAAATCTTGCAATCTGCCAACGGCTTAGGCACGTTGCTCGAAGCATTGATGCTCGCCAACGCAACCTCAGCGCAATACCACGCAGGACTATGGAACATTCTCGCAGCGACCCAATACACCGTGGGCACAGCGCTGACAAGTTTCGTTTCGAACTCACAACCGAAGGACAAACTGCAAAACAGCACATTCATAACGGGTGGCACCATAACAGGCGTAAATGCTGCAAAACTCAAGTTTACCTTTGACGGCAGCCCAACGATCGACACGACGAAAACTTCGCAATTGGTTGTCAAAGGGTTTGATCAAGCGGTAAGCGCTGATGGCACACGGAAACGTCCGGCAACAGAGGTTATCCCCTTAGTTGCCGGTGACCTCAGCACTCCTTTTTTCAGCAATAACTACTTTTCGGAAATAACAAGTGTGACCGTCGAGGGTTTGACGGGTGGAAGCAATCCGACCATAAAGATCGAGGGCGATGGGTCTGCGTACTACAAGCACGTCATTGAAAGTGGCGAAACACGCCAATTTTACACGATGGAAGCGATCCTCGGCGGTTCAAGCGGCGTTCCGAACACATTTATGGATGTCCAGGTCGGGCAGGGCGGCTTCACGATTGGCGACTATAACGAATTTAACTTGTCGCTTCAGGGCGGTGCATTCTTTTTGAGAGAGAATGTTAGAGGCAACACATCGCCGACAGATTTTAGTGCCTATACCCGTCCATCAGCAAATGTGGCAACTGGATGGGGCACCGTGCTTTACCTGAACGACAAATTCTACCGATGTGGTGAAGCCGGGTTCGATATCAACCACAATTTCGGTCAAGATGAAAACCCGTTTGCCCGCGATGCGTATGTGCCTGCCGGGATTCAGACGGACAAGCGCGAAGTCACGGTGAACGCACGGATTAACCTCGAAAAAGGCGACGATTTCGATTTTGATCAGTACGCATGGGGTCGAGATCTAAAGATAATGATCTCCAGCGCGTCGATGGACTTCGGCGCTGCTAACGCGCTGATGAATGTCGAGTTTCCGAATTGTCGTCTGACGCAGTTTCCGATGCCCGGCAGCTTTCCTGCAGGACAGCTTTCCCAGCAGCTCGCAGCGTCCGCGTATCGGGATGGGACGACGAAAGAGGTTAAAATAACGATCGTGAACACGGAGACGGGCGCCCAGTTCGGATAAACCAACATGTTACCATCCCAAGAAGCTGCATTAGATAACCAGAACAGGCAGAACGCCAACGATGGTACGCCGCCGGCGGGCACCGGGAACGGGACATCGGTCGAGGCGTTTTTGTCACACTACAGTCGGAAGATGGTGACGCTGCCGGTGAGCGGACACACTGTCGAAATTCAGGCGTTGCCGCCAGGCGACTATCTATCTATTTACGGATCGGCGTTCAATGTCATGATGACTGCCGCAGGATTGGACCATGAAGACGATTCCCAACGGAAACATTTTCAGCGTCAATTGACCGAACGGCAACGGATGGCGATTGCAGAGAGCAACCTGAACAATTATCGCAGAATTGTTGCCAAGGCAATCGTCTCTGTGCCGGTCAGTATGTTGGAACAGCATCTCTGCCCAGAAGGGGTGCTGTCCATTTTTCAGATTGCCGATCCGCAGATTCTGTTTTTGCACAAGGAGGTACAAACGTTAAGCGGCTGGAATGCTGACGTTGACCGGTTTCAGGGATCTGTACCAGACAATAAAGACGAATGAGACGGCGAAGCGAAACTTTATTACTCATTCTATCGTCGCGGAACGCGCAGGGAGTTCGCCGGGGCAATACCTATATCCGGGGGCAAGCGTGTTTTTACAACTCGCCATCGACCATCTAGCCTACCCCATGGTCGACCGCTACTTGGCTGACGAACGAGAAAAAGCGAAACGGAGAGGAGGCAATCGTTACTGATTGCCTTTTTTTTGTATGAAACGCACAGAGAAAAAAGCCGTCATAGAAGCGATGAAACAGGGCTTAGACCTGAACGCGCTGATGGGCAGCATGACATGGACGAAAGCGGATTATGAGTACCACGCCACGCCGTCGCCACAGTTCTGGGAGACATGGCACGCGCACAAGGATTGGTTAAAAGCGTTTGGCTTTACTGTGACAAAACAGGGCTATCAGTGGCTGGTTATCGTTGCTGATAGCACCATTATCCAGATGATTCAAGGAGAATAATTATGACAGAGAAACAGAAAGAAGCACCACGTCTAGCGACCGCAGCCGATTTTCTGAAGGACTACAAGACCGAACAGATAGAGGTTGAGGGTGGGCTTTTGATACAGATTCGCTCGCTCCCCGCAGCGGATATGCTGATTGGTTTTGGCGGCATGTTAGCGTTGGAGATGCGGAAAGCGGGACAGAACCCCGATGACCCGAAAGCACGGGAGGCGTTCATCGAGGCACTTGACGATAATACTGCCAAAAGGCTCATGCACGCCCAACGCGAAGGCATCAAGGAAAATGTCTGCAAAGCGGTGGAGAGCTTAGAGATTGTCCAGAAAGCGCAGGTCGACTGCGGCGAAGGTGAGTTGTCGGTAGATAGCCTGTCGAAAGCGTCGATATGGCACATCTACAGACGGGTGCGCGTGCTGGCAGGCTTATCCGATCCGGGTGAGAACGTGCCTGAATACTTGAAGAACGAGCCGTCAGAATAAAGCGCGAACGGGCGCTATGTAACGCGCCCTACCAATGATTTGCAGAAGCGGCACATCACACCACCAACGGCGTGTTACGTGCCGTTTTAAGGAGTTTTTGATGTCACCAGGACGGCCACGCGATCCAGCAACTGGCAGATTTATCTCCGATACACGGGATAATTCTATCACAATCAGAGAACTGAATACGCAGCTCGGCGAGGCAGTAAATCGCTTCGAGGCACTGGGCAGATCTATCCCCACGCAGCAGATTCCCCAATTCAACGAGGGGCTACTGGTCGGAACAGCGGCGTTGGTTGGGATGAATGCCGCGCTTCAAGATCTGATTGGTTCACAGGTTGACGCTGCGGTAGCTCTTGAAAGGCAACAGGTCAGTCTCCAAACGGTCACCGGCAGCGTTGAAGCGGCAACCGCACAATATAACCGCCTCCTCGAAGTAGCACGGCTACCCGGCATCAATATCTCGCAAGCCCTACGCGGCAGTGCCCAGCTGCAAGCGATTGGGTTGGACGGCGAACGTGCTGCCGAGGCGATTGGTGCAATCGGGAACGCGCTCGCCACCTCCGGTCAATCTGCACAAGAGATGACGCCGATCATCTCAGGCTTCAGACAACTTAATGCGGAAGGGAAGATCCTCCAAGAGGATTTGGCGATCATCACGACGCGCATCCCCTCCCTGATCCCGTTGATGCGCGAGGCGTTTGGGGGAACGCGGGCTGAGGATGTCCGCAAGTTCTACGAAAGCATTGGGGAGGCGGACCGTCAGACGGAGCTATTCAGCGATAGACTCATTGAGATGCTCCAGACCCTGCCCACAATCAGCGACACGGCGGGCAACGCGTTAGAAAACCTTGAAGACACCGCGGAACGGTTACAGGCACGGATCGGGACACATCTGTTGCCCACCGTGAAAGCCGCAGCGGCCGGGCTTGAGGATGTGCTTAGGGCGATAGAGAATAGTGACGGTACCACCCGTTCGATCGCGGTGTTCGGCTCATTTGCCAGCACGATGCTCAGTATCGTGACCGCCGGTGCGTCGGTACGGGGTGCACTGCTCCTGTTGCGCCCACTGTTGCCCGCCTTGCTCGGCGGCCCGTGGGGGATAGCTATCGCAGCGGTCGGCGCGTTGGCGGGTGGGTTCTTTGCTTGGCGCGCAGCGACCTCCGAGGCGCGGGGGGAGGTTAAGAACCTCAACACCTTTATCGCGCAGAACACAGAACTCCTCAGAGCGAACGAAGCAGCGATAGAGAGCGGATCGCTTGCAGAGCTTCGCGCATCCGAGACGACCATCCGCAAGGCACGGGACGCAGCGGAGGCACGGGTTGAGCAGCTAAGACAGAGCGCGCAGGCGCAGTTTAACGAGTTGCGCGGCATCAAGCGGAGTGGCGAGGCGTTCGATGAGTTATCGGGTAGCCTCCGGCGTACCAGTAGCGATTTGGAAAAAGCAGAGACAGAGCTCCAACGCCTGAACACCACGCTCAAGGAAACGAACGCGGAAGCAGACCGGCTCGAACAGTTTGAGACCAACGTCAATAACCTCAAGACCGCGATCACGGAACTGAACGAAGCGGCGGAGGCGTCGGAGGGGATTGGCAGCATCCTACGCGGTGATAGCGCTGATATCCGTACCCCCCAATCGAATCTGATAAAAATTGCGGACGCACTGATCGCTGATCTGGATACATACAACCAGATTGCAGAAGCGGCGCGAGGTGCCGATGCGGAAATGGCGCAAGCACGAGCCTCTGCGGCTGAAGCAGCGTTGGCAACGGCACAAAGCAACTTGAGGCAAGCCGAGGTGAACTTTGCAAGTCTTTCCCAAGCGGATAGAGATATCCTGACCTCTAGTGACAAGCAAGCGGTCGCAGGCGCAGCGCAGGAACTTTCTGAGGCGAGACAACAATTAAACAATGTCAGGAATGCTGTCGAAAATCTAAGGACGCTCCAGGACGCGCTCCGCACCGCGTCAGGCGATTACCTCCAAGCCCTCCAATCCGCACTGGGTGAAGCAACTACCTTCTCAGACTTTGAACGCATCATTGATCTTGCTGATAACTTTGAAGATGCGTTTGGAAATGTCGATTTTCTGTCCGATTTTTCTGCTCAATTCCGCACGCTGGCGACTGATGCAATCACAGGACTGGAAACGCTTGAAGACGGACTGCAAGCGACGCAAGCAGCGATAGACGAACTTGAGCGGATAGAATCCTTAGACCCGCCCTCCGTGACTGATGCGACGGAGTTTGATAGACGGCTTGAAGCAGCAGAACAGGAACTCACATCCCGTGTGCAAGCTGAGCGAGCAGCGGCACGGGAACGGGAGCAAAGCCAACGCAGAAACCTTCGACTCGGTGAGCAGTTAGACAGAAAGGCGACCGAGATATTCAAGGAGCAACTTGAAGAACGGACAAAAGCGAATCAGGAGGCGGTAGAAGCACAAACAGACGCAAGAGAGGCAGCGGCGGAAGCGCGTGAGGACGCAGCGGACAGGGTTGCAGGGAGGCAGCAAGCGCGCAGGGATGACGAGGTCCGTGATACCGAACGTGCTGAAAGGGAGAAGACACGGATAGCACAACGCGAGGCACGCCGCCGTGAACGGGAACTGGAGCGTGAAGCACGGGAACTGCAACGTATATTCGGGACGGACTTCGCATCGGGGTTGGCAGATGCGTTTGATTCAACTCTGTTTGGAGATAGCGTCTTAAACTCACTCCGATCGGCGGAGAGTGACATCACTGCGTTTTTGACCGAGACGTTCTCTGCAGGGACCCTCGCTGGATTCAACGCAGCACTACCGTTTATTCAGACGTTTTTCAGCGGACTGTTTGATAGCCTTAACAGACCCGACAATCTAAATCTGGGAGCGCCCGGCATCACAGAAGCGCAACTGTTTACTGGGCAGTTTGGGCGATTACGGGACGAAGAACGGGTATTTATCGACGGGCAAGAGGTTGGGGTGGGTTTTAGGCTCGGCGATTTTGGGTCCATCGGCGACATCGGGTCACTTGACGTAAATCTCGTAAACGAGGATCTACAACGTGTGCCGTTATCCGAGAGGGAATTAGATGATATTGAGCGCGGGAACGCACGGGAACGGCTCAGACCTGCGTTGGATCTGCTTGAATCCGCGGTTGACGGCATTGGAGATGCAATCGCGCCCGATGGGGTGCTTGACCAAATTAGAGAACACGCGGCGGAACTCGGTCTTGGTAACGTAGATCAGTTGGTGGTCGAACTCGGTGACGCTTCCCTCGGTGAACTCCAGCAGATAAACTCGGCGATGGAACGCCAAATTCAGCAGAATGAACGCGACGAAAAAACACGACGCGACTCAAATGTGTCGCTAAAAACAGTGTCTGCACTCTTACGCAGCGAGTTTGATGCAGTGCGCCAAATCCTCCGCGACGATGAAGATTCGCCGCTCCAAGATTTTCTGGACAACCGCCAGGGGCTCTTGCGATTGTTTTCTGCTGAACGGATGGAAGCGTTTTTGGTGGGCACGAACGAACTGATTGGCGAACAGCGTGAGTTTTTGCGTGCCCAAAGTCCGGAATTTGCGTTTGTACAGGACCTTGAAAGGTTGTTTGATGCCGCAGAAATCCCAGAGGAACGGACAGCCGATTTCCTTGAAGATTTAAGACAGGCGCTATTTTTTACAGAGGACGCAACGGAAGCACAGGAACGGCAATCGATTACTGGACTTCGCCGGATATTAACAGAAGCGGATATTATACCGGACACGATTACCGCCTTGATTGAGCGGTTGACCGCCCTGTTCCGCGCACAAGAAGAAGCAGGCCCGCCAGCCCCGGTGGTAAATGTCGAGGCGCCGAACGTATTTGTGGAGTCAGGGGATGTAGTTCTACCCGATGACTTGCTCGGCGGCGTGGAAGTGACAGCTACACTGGATCCTGATGCAGAGGTCAGCGTTGCAGCAGCACCGCCGGTAACAGTCGATGTGGACACCGAGGGGAAAACGGTTGGGGTCGATGTCGGCGATGCTGAAGTTGGGTTTTCAGGGGTGGGCGATGCGGAAGTACCTATCGGCCCAATTCCTGACGGTTCCATCCCAGTAGACCCAATCCCGGAAGGTTCCATCCCAGTAGACCCAATTCCTGATGTCATCCCCGTCGGCCCAATTCCTGATGCCATCCCCGTCGGCCCAATTCCTGATGCCATCCCCGTCGGCCCAATTCCTGATTCCATCCCCGTCGGTCCAATTCCTGACTCCATCCCGGTAGACACGGTGGACCCTATCGATGTAAATGTTCACGTAACAGTTGATACGTTCCCCGAGGAGGACCCACAGGAACCGCCAATCGACATTCCGCCTGAGATGATGGAGCCGCCGGAGGACACAACAGAACCGCCGCCGGAGGACACAACAGAACCGCCGCCGGAGGACACAACAGCCCCACCACCGGAGGACACAACAGCCCCACCACCAGAGGACATAACAACCCCACCCAGCGATCCGCCTCAGGGCGGGCCTGGCAGTATTTTTGTTCCTCCTGAGATAATCGACGCTATTCACGATTTCATAGACCATTTTTTTCCCGAAGATGAGGATGAGCAAGAACCTCCTCTCGAACTTCCGCCGGAATGGTTTGACCCTGACTATCCTGACCCGAACTACCCCGACCCGTCGGAGCGCGATCCGACCGATTATCCGGACCCTGACTACCCAACACCGACGCCACCAGGTCTATTTCAGCCGCCAATCCCTATTTATGGAACCCCTACGATTATTATTGACGACGACGAGGACGAAGAAAATCCGATGATGCCATTCGGCTCTGGGTCGGAGGTTACCAATAGGCTTGTCGGAGACTTAATCAATCGCTTCAATACCGAGGGGTTGTTAGAAGGTATTGCGCAACAGGAACTAAATTTGTCGTCAAATACTATCGAACAGATTGGGGCAGCATCACGTGAAATTACAGCACCAGACGGCGTAGTTATCACGGAGTTACCTCCGATGGAAGGGGAGGTCGATGTCAACAAGATGCCGCCACTCGTGATACAGGGAGGGAATATAACAATCTCTGGTGGAAGTGTTAACGTTCAAGCGTCTCAAGCGTTGCCGGTGCGCATAGAAAACATAGAACTGTTTGCACAGCATCTAAACGATGCAGAATCGGTGCTGGAGACTATAGGGGCGATTTGAAACGTGGTTATTTTTGTAGAAGATCTTGTAAATAACCGACAGGCGTTGCTGTAAATATCGAGTTCACGTTCCGTTCTATTCCAGTCACCACACCAATCACTCTTGCATGTTCGTCTAATAGTGCGGCACCGCTGCTTCCAGGAGAAACAGAGGCAGAGAATTGGATTCGTGTCCAGTTTCCTCGTATACCAGTGACAACGCCTTCGGAGAACGTTCCCACAAAGCCACCCGGGTTACTCACGGTGTAACATTGTTGTCCTATAAAGACATCTTTATTGCTTCCAAGTTTGAGTGAGGGCGAATCAATATTGTCAACGGATCTCAATATTGCGATGTCGTGTGGGATATCGGTTCTAAAAACCGTTGCGACCATCAACGTGTTACGATCCAAAATAGACTGAAGGATAATGATTTCATCTATGTCAAAATCTTTGATGACGTGATGCGCGGTGACAAACAGGTGCGTGTCAATCACAAAACCTGTGCCTCCAAATCTCCATTGTGTTTTGTTTTTCCAAAACCAAACAACTATCGTAGATTTGATGCCCGCCTCGGCTATCAAACTAAATTGGACGTCATCAGGGAGTACGTAGATTGGATCAGAGGAGGATAAAGCAAATTTGTCATGTTTCACCAGAAGCGGAATGTCAACTTCATCCCCAACTGTAGTCTCAACCCCCTCATCGCCGCAGCCGCAGAAGGCGGTAATGAGGATGAAGATAAAGATTTGTGTTTTCATGGACAACACTCCTTTTGGTGCTGTTTGAATCGCAACGCAACATGCACTATGATACAGGCAGACGAAAATAGATGTCAACTATAATCACGTATAAAGCCCACAATCGCCTTGTAACGGGTGAAGGTGGGTATAGATCAAATCATTGGTAGAGCGCAATACAACGCCCCCCCTCTACGCCGATGCGGGAGAGAGACACGTGGACGCTTGGGGCAATTTTGGAGATGATTCGTGGCATTTGAATCGCATTCAGTAAATATCCGGCTTGAAATCGAAGGGGAGGATCTGACATTGGATCTGCCACCCCGCCCGTCGATCACACCGTCCGAGAGCCGAGACGTCCCGAACCTTGGCGTGTTCAATTCGGCGGGTGTGAATATCCCTGTGTTAAATCTGAATGGCAAGTTCGACCCTGCGGTCTCCCCCAACTTCTTCACAGAGCAGAGCCTCCCCCCAAACGGGCGGGGCGCGAAGGTGTTGTTGACGATGATCCGTGATACGGCGGAGGTCTTTTCGTTCGCGGGCGAAGTGGCGACGGTGAATCAGGCATTGGGATCTTCGATTGCGACGTTGGTGGTGCGCGATTTGTCGCTGCGGCTTCGGCAGACCGTTGTCGAGGATTTTGGTGTCTCGGTGACACGGCGGATTACCGACTTTGAAGGTGCGAATCGTGATTATAGTGAAGTGAACCCTGTCTTCTATTTCCCAGCGTGGGGGGTGCCCATCTCCGAA
This sequence comes from Candidatus Poribacteria bacterium, assembly GCA_028824575.1. GTDB lineage: Bacteria > Poribacteria > WGA-4E > WGA-4E > WGA-3G > WGA-3G. The sequence continues at coordinate 14,214 of JAPPDN010000846.1, forward strand.
GGCTCTGTGAGCGTGACCGTCCACGAAAGCGGCGGGGATGTGGATCTGAACGTTGTCGATATTGTAGCGACATCGGGCGTGTTGAGCAACCAGAACGTAGAGATAGACTATAGCAAAGGGCTGATCCGCTTTGAAGCGGCACCCACAGACGGTGCGGATACCGAGATTACGGTCACTTGGAAAACCGATTATCGCTACCAACGTCCCGATGCGTTGATACGGCTCCTGCTTGACCATGCTGGGATTGACGATCGGATTGGGATTGGCGACGCAAAAGATGCGCGGTTCGGGATCGAGCAAGCGTTGGTGCGCCACCCGTCTGAGCGTAAGTTCTCAACCAACGGCAGGCCGCACCTGTCACAGAGTGGGGTGGTGCGGTGGATGCTTAGGGACGAAAGTGGTGATACGCCTGTTCAGTATTTGATACAAGATGATAGGTTCGTCGAATATGATGAGTATCAGGACGAATACACCGAGTTGTCTGAACTGCCAGAGGAGTCGGGATTGGAGGGTGGGGTTGGTGCAGGTCATGGCGATTATTTGAGTGGTGAATCGTTTAATGTATCAATAACCGCAGACCAAAGTGGTGATATAAGCACTGATGTTGAAAACAACAGAATTTATATTTTGTATGGAAACACACTAACGGTTAGAACTTATACATTGGACGGATCGGAATTGTCAAATGAAAGCGGACAGTTAAATCTCTCAGGGCAACCAGGTGTTTTTGCACCTCGACGACCGGCGGGGCTTGATATTTATAATGGCAATATGTATTTGGGGTATAGTGTGGGGGTAATGATAGTTGACCCTGAAACATTATCTTATTCATCAAGTTTCACGATTGATTTGAGTTCCATATCTATTGATGGCTTCGCCCAAAGCGTAGCCCATATAAGTTCTATTAGTGTAACAAGCGATAGAATATACTTACTTTTGCAAACAAGACGTAGTGCTGACTCTGCTTCTGTTCGTAGACATAATTACATCGCTGTATTTAATCATACAGGTCAAATGTTGACTGCCGAATCTACTGCTTTATCTATAAGCGATATAGGACGTGCGTTTGGAATCAAGGTTGTAGACAATTTAATCTATCTATTGACATTCGCCGATAGTGATACAGGCATAGGTTATAACAGTAGTTTAGCCAATAATAGCATATACATTAGAGCTACAACTAAGACAGGATCAAGGGTTACTGACAGAGACTTTGAAGCAAGAGAAGCAACTGCTCAATATAAAACTGCAACTTCTGGCGGAAGCGATAACAGACCTCAATTTTCGGCGATTGATATACATAATAACCGTCTTTATCTCGTTTTATTTGATAGACCAACTCGAAGGTATTATAATTTTGTTTATGTCATCGGCGACATGGTTGACTTCGGCGGATTTGTCCCCTACCAATTCGACACCGACGATTTCGACACCTTCTATTTCCTGAGCGCAAACAACGTCCGTGGCAACGCGCTAGCGACCTCCACTCTCGATAAAGTCAAAGTCCACGAATATGTGAAATCGACCGACACTTGGCGCGAACTGCTGAACGCCATAACAGGACAACCCCAACTGTCCGAGATCCATAAATTGAACGGTGAACTCACATACCTTGCCAACAATCGTAAGAACTTCCAGGTAGTCAGACGCAACAACAAGACCTTGATATTTTATCGCCGTGTCCAAGCGGGCAGCAGTGGTGTTGCGTACCACAACGTAACCGACAACACGATTACGAATGTCTATAACGAGAGTCATAGCGGTGCAGAAGATTTTGGGCTTCCCTACTCAATGGATTTCGCCCTCGACATTAGGAGCGACGGGATTTATGTCTATACCTTCGTCGTGCGGCATACCCTTGAGACCGATGGGGATTATAATGCGGGATCGCTAAAAGTGATTCGGAGGCGGGTGGAGCCCAGCGCGGCGCAATCACAGATCTATGTTGAAAACTTCACGAACTCATCGGACGAGGAGGATTATCCTGTCTCGGTCTCCAGTGTGATCCTCGCCGACGATCGGAGTAAGTTCTATTTTGTCTTAGACTATCACGGCGAAGGGGAACGCCCCGGCAAAGCGGAACTCTGCACAATTGCCAAAGCGGGGCGTGGTTCTCGGACCGTCATAAAAACGTATGATAACCCCCAACTCACTGCACGATCGCCACTTCAACACGGCACCGACTATTACTTTCTCGAAGGAGGGTGGGTACGTGCACCGAGGGACGATTCGGATGAACCGAACGACCAGCACCATTACCCGAATACGGGTGGACGGCTGATTGCGATTGAGAGCGACAATTCGGTCACGGATTATGGACAAGCCTGGCGGAGCGCGACGATTGCAGATTCACCTGACGACGATAATGAAATCTACGATGGGTGGGGACTCCATAATGCTATCATCTCGAATCTGATAGCCGATGGGCGGGACAACCTCCACTTTGTCGCGGGGTACGGCACACCGTACAACGTGAACGAGAACCTGCCGTTCTCATCGACACTTGACCCGATTCCGTTGTTTTCCAATTTCCAATGGCTGCAATGGGGACAGGACTTGGCTACGAAAATTGAGCGATTCCCGACAGACGGGGTGGCAGCATGGGAACTGATTCAGCGGCTCGCACAGGTGATGCACTGGGAGGTCGGGTTTGGACCGCGGAGGCGGAAAGTGGACGCGCTACAGGCGCGGGTGCCCGCCATCTCGGATTGGAGCGCGAACGCTTCTCTGTTTTTCAGACCTCGCACGATTATCCCAGCGAAGTTGCGAGCGGCGATGGGTGCGACGAGCACGCCCACATCTATTGAATTGGACTATTCGGGACTACCGGCAGAGGTGTCAGAGTTTCCGGCACCGCCTTCGGGGGTAGCGTATAAAATCATCATTGACAAAGAGTTGTTTAGTTATACATCGGTTGCGCCTTCACCCGATGGCGCAA
>JAPPDN010000093.1:0-1518 GCA_028824575.1 Candidatus Poribacteria bacterium
CCGACATCTCCAATCCGATACCGAATAAACGGCATAGCATAATTATTGAGCTGCGTGACGAGGATCTCTCCGGGTTCAGTGTATGGGTCGGGGCTGTCTATTTCAAGGTAAATATCGCGACAGTTGATATGCATCCTGCCTTCTCCGCATTCCATTCCGATTAACCCGACTTCCCGTCCACCATAGCGATTATAGACTTTCGCTTTGAAAACAATCTCGGCTAAGGCGCGGTAATGTGGATGTAACATCTCAGCGGAAGATATAATGCCCTTCAAATTCCATCGCGGGATCAAGTCATTATCCGAAAGGAACGCAGCAAATTGGTAAAGTGATGAAGAATAAGCGAGGATAGTCTGTGGTGAGTATTGATTCATCTGTTCAAACATCGCCAACATCGCTTTGTCTGTAAGGTGAAACCCGTTGAGCCAATACTGGTTCCGCCAGAAGTTGCTGACCCGATGCTTCCAATGTCCATCGTCTTTCAAATCTACCGGAGCACCCCAGATAATCAATTGCGGTTGCCCGAAATTCCATCCCGCCCATCGATCGAAATAGTAGACACTCAAGTTTCGTTGATTCCAATAGTTCCTATCCTGATAAAACTTAAGTGGCGTACCTGTTGAGCCACCCGTAGCGTTCTCAATCCGTTGCTCCGCCGTGAAGGCTGTAGAACAGAGTCTCTCGAATTGTTCCCGGATATCCTGCTTCTCAAGTGGTGGAATTTGCGATATATCAGGCGTTTCCGTCTTGAGCAATTCACGGTAATAAGGTGTTGTCTGATAGGCGTGTTGGAGGAGTCTTTTCAAACGCTCTGCCTGAAATGTTTCAATAGTTTCGCGCGGCGCATCTAATAACGCAGCGGCTTGCGACAGTTGTGAATGGTAGTGCACACCTTTACGATAAATGTTATAGGCGTGCCATCCTGCCTTTGAAATTAACGTTTTAATAGCGCGATGAATAGGCATAATTCAAGATTGTATGCATAGGTAACATGTCCAAACCTGTTTTTAAGGAAAACGAAAAATCATAAAAATCGTTTCAAATAATACGCAATTATTAATTTTAATATGCTTCAGCACGACAATTACCTAACCACTAAGCAAATTTCATGCCAACATGTCTAAAAAAGACATATTTGTATTGCACCATCTAAAACGCTGAGAATATTTCATCGTCATCCGCCTAAAACAAAGGAAGCAACTCGGATTACCGCTGCTAAAAACCCGGACGCTATTCACAATTCCCATTCTATTACGAGTATGTAAGAATTGTGAGGGACACGCAAGAATTGCGGTATATAACGCAAAAATTGCACTATTCGTCAATTTTAGATATCCGTATTTTCTATAGATCAAAAATTTTTAACATGCGTAATTAGTACGCTTCCGGGTGAACAGACTTCAATTATTGCATCGCACTCAATTTCTAAGTGTGTCCACATTCGGCAAATACCCGGGTGGGAACTGATCACTCACAGAACGTCCATCTTGAAAGAGTTGCCCCGCATCCGGATTTTCA
>JAPPDN010000093.1:1528-5724 GCA_028824575.1 Candidatus Poribacteria bacterium
TCCGGATTGTCAGGGTCAACGGGTGGCGGGAAGTCTCGCCATCTATCACCGTCAAGTGGAACTTCGTAACCGTCGTCGCGGAGCCATTCAATCAAACGTTTTCGATAAGCGTTCAACGTCCTGCCATACCCAGGATTACCGGCGAGGTTCCGCTCATCAAGCCTACCTTGCATGCGCTTGAAAAGCCATTCCTGCCGATCAGCAGCAGAATAGATGTATTTGTAGTCGTTGGTCAGGAGCATATAGAGTCCTGTATTTTCCTGTCCGAGTTGACCGATAATCGCATCCCGTTGTGTATTTCCGGTAGCAAGCGCCGCGAGATCCGTTCCGCTTCGATCCGTCTGTGATGATAAACCCGCTGCACCGAGACAGGTCGGTAGCACATCAACAAGACTCACTGGTGTGTCACACTGCGCGCCTGTCTCAAAACGTTCAGGATAACGGACAAGCAACGGAATCCGAGCAGCCGCATCAAGGAAGGCGCGTTTACCGTAGCAGTCATAATCGCCGAGCAGTTCGCCGTGGTCGGAAGTGTAAAGGATTAACGTGTTGTCCAATTCGCCTTCCGATTCAAGGTAGTCGAGGATGCGCCCGACCTGATAATCGATGAAAGAGATGGCTGCGTAGTAAGCGGCACGCATTGTCCGCAAGAGATTCATATCTCGGCCTTGGTCGCGGTATTTGTAACGATTTTGATGTCGGTTCCAGTAGGTATACAGGTGCTCATAATCTGGTGGCAGAAACGGTAACGGCATCTCCACGGTTCGGTAAAGCCTGTTCCACGGCACTGGTGATTCAAACGGCGGATGCGGCTTAATAAAACTGCTCCAACATAAAAACGGGCGGTCGGTATCGCGCTGTGAGAAAAATTCAAGCGTTCTATCGCCTACCCACTGCGTATGGTGTAGACGCGCGGGGAGTTGTGAGGGCTGCGGGATATAATAGTATTCACTTCGCTCACCGTGCGGAGCTACAACATGGTCATAACCGTTTTCAACCAGAGAAGCCGTGAAATCGTCAGGACCGGGACCCTCTTCGGAATAGTCTCGCGTCTCAAATCCCCACATTTTACGTCCTTGCGGCGTGAAGTGCATCTTGCCGATCCCGTGTGTCTGATAGCCTGCATCGTTGAGCAGCTCCATCACTGAGACACGATCTTGGGGCATTGCGGAATTGCTCGTGCAACCCGTCTGATGCGGCCATTGTCCGAGTAAAAAACTACAGCGCGATGCGACACATACAGGCGACGGACAATAGGCTGAAGTGAAGCTTGTACCGTCTTGGACAATTCGATCTAACCCGGGTGTCTGAATAATCGGATTCCCAAGGGCACCGACTGTGTCAAAACGCTGCTGATCCGTCATGAGAAGAAGAATATTCGGTTGTTTTGCCATGAGGTGTTCCTGTCCTTTCAGAGAAAATGCGCTTTGGTTTGTGTCCGAAATATACGGATAGCATAGCACTTCTTCGTGTAGAATGCAACCTATCTTTCAAGTTAGCCATCAGCCGTCAGCAATCAACACGCAGTTGCCGTCGCTATTACCGATAACCGAATATCTCAGTTCTGACTTTATACGAGATTTTGAAAAGAAAATCAACAAAAAATTACTGTGCGGGTTAAAATATGTAGACATTAATGAATTTATGTGGTATACTTTAATTCGCTACTGGCAATTCCGGTGGCAGTGCCATGGTAGGGGAACAGCAGTTGCCCTACCATCCAATAATTTTAGAAATACGCTTTAAAAAAATATAAACAGATGCAAAAATGGTATGAAAACAAAAAACTCCTGAACACCTTCATTGTTGTGATGTGTGCCAGTTTCATCGCCTACTTTTTCTTTCACTGGCATTGGGGGTTGCCTTTAACGCTATGTCTCGGCACAGCGATCATGGTGAGAGGCGTCGTAAAAATCACGATGCGGATGCGAATGAATAGAGGAAAAAATGAAGAGACGAACGTTCATAAAACTGAGCGCGATTAGTGCCGCTGGGATGGTCTTACCCCTTCAACTGGAAGGAAACGCAGCAGCGAAACTGCTCCTTAAACCGAGTACGCTGATTACCCCCAACGCTGACTTCTATATCTTGCAGATCGGCAACCCTGCCGTACTTGATGCGAAGAATTGGCGGATGGCAATCACCGGCTTAATCGAGAAACAGCCGCTCTCCTTAGGACTTGCGGATATTACAGCGATGGAAGCCGTTGAGGCGATGCGGACGTTGAAATGTATCGGCGACCCGATTGGGACGGAACAGATGAGCAATGCGAATTGGAAAGGTGTTCGGCTTCGCGACCTGCTTGAGAAAGTCGAACCCAAACCCGAAGCAAAAGTCGTTGTTTTCCGTTGTGCGGATCGGTATCACACAGCAATTCCACTCGAAGATGCGATGCGCGAAGAGACGCTCCTGGCCTACGAAATGAATGGGGTACCACTCCCCACGGAACACGGCTTTCCTATCCGACTCCTTAATCCGGGACACTACGGCACGAAAAACCCGAAATGGATAGTGAATATCCACTTGGCGAAAGCACATGAAAGTTATTGGGAAAAACAGGGCTGGGATCCGATTGCGAATGTGAAACTCGGTACAATGATTGGGACTCCGAGTGAGGGCGAGGAAATCACTGGCGGCAAGGTTTACACAGTCAGCGGCGCGGCGTTTGATGCGGGCAACCACGGCGGTATCAAGAAGGTAGAAGTCAGCGTTGATTTCGGGCAGACATGGGAAGAGGCAGAAATCTGGGCGCAGGATACGCCATTGGCGTGGGTACTCTGGAAATGGGATTGGCACGTCCCAGCGGAAGCGAATCCCGTCGAGATCTATGCAAGAGCCACTGCGAATAGCGGTCTCATACAAGACGAAATCGGTATTGAAGTAGAACCCGTTGGCGCGATACCTAATCACATGATTGATGCGAAGATTGTAGAACCCTAACCTTCGGTGCGGAACGACATAATATGCGCCAACTTTGGTCGGGCAAGTTTTGGCTGGCAAGCGTCGCCAAAATGTGCCAACTGTTCACAGTTTATCTCCCTGTCCTGCTCATCGATCTCGCTTTTAGCGGCATCATCACCAACACCTCCTTTTATACCAGTTACTTAGGACTCTCCTCAACCTTTTTAGGCGTGCTGAAAGCAGTCATGACTGCCTTCTTCGTGGTACTTGCGATCCCGTTCGGACGGTTATCGGATCGAATAGAGCGGCGATATGTGCTTTACGCCGCGTGTCTGGTGCTTGGTGCTGTTAGTATCGCGCTACCGCTATGCCGAAACAGCCTGCACCTGATGCTTATTTTTCCGGGCATCGGCATCAGTATGGCACTTTTCTGGCCAGCCTATGAGGCGTGGCTTGCTGAACGCGAAGGTGAAGATCAACTGATCCAACGGGTTATGCTCTTTAACCTTTTCTGGAGCGTTGGGGTCACTTTAGGACCAGCACTTTCAAGTTACCTCTATGGCGATACGAACCCATTTAGATCGTTCTATCTCGCAGCGGTCTTCAGTTTACTCACCTTAGGGACAATTGTCGCGAACAGTCTCCGAACATCGGATGTGCCAGAAACCGATGCTTCCTCTGAAATCGCTTCGGAACCTCCTGAAACGCTTTATCCACCTCAACCTGTGCGAACGACTTATCTTAACCTTGCGCGGTGTGCGAATTTCACTTCGTGGTTCCTGCTTGGCGTGTTGCGTCGCCTTGCACCAAAACTCACAAAGGAAATGGGGATACCACCGACAACATTCGGCAACCTGATGTTGACACTTGGCGGTATGCAGACGTTAGCCTTTCTTGTGCTTGGGACCGGCTACTCGACCCGGTGGCACTATCGTTTCGCTCCCATATTGATCGTTCAGATGTTGGCAATTGTCAGCTTTCTCGGAATATGGAAAATCCAACACACGACCCTCTGGGTATTCGCGTTCGGGGTTATCGGCGTGTCTGCTGCTTTCACCTATTTCAGTAGCCTCTACTACGGTTTGGATCGGCATGCGGACAAAGGGAACAAGAGCGGATGGCATGAGGGGATATTGGGGTTAGGGATTCTGTTGGGTCCGCTTTTAGGGGGCATTCTGGCGGATTCGCGATTCGGGACACAGAGTCCGTATCTGCTCTGTGCAGTGGCAATCGTCATTGCTATTCTAATAGAAGTCTCCATCAATTTTAGGACCACAAAGTAGAAAGCGTAAGGC
>JAPPDN010000093.1:5734-13848 GCA_028824575.1 Candidatus Poribacteria bacterium
CTTCAAGATATAAAGAAGTATAGTTCCGCCAATCCCGAGACCAATTCTCTTTATCCAGTCAATATCAGTAGTTGCCTTTGTTAATGTGACTGTCAGCGTTTTTAGATGCTCGTCAAGTTTATCATGGCGAATCTCAAGCCTGTCGAAACGATCCTCAAATTTACCCAAACGGTCATCCTGGGTATCAACGCGAAATTCAAGTTTGTCGAAGCGACCCTCAAGGGTATCAAAGCGGCCTTCAAGATTATTGAACCTTTTATCGAAGTTCTCCTCAATTTCATTGAATCTTTGGTTGACCGCCTCAAAGCCTTGTTTCATGGTTTCAAGTATAATCTTTTGGTCTTCAGTCATTTTATGTTCCTTTGGGGAAATTGTTACTGATTAACAATAGCATACCCAAACCTTTGCTAAAAGTCAAGCAATATTTCGAGGCTTTAAGTGTATTCAGTTCTCAGGAGATTCGCCTCGATATAGTCCTCATCAGGCGTAACGCCGAGTCCAGGTCCATCTGGCACTGTCACGACATGGTCGTGTATTTCGACACCACTCACTGCCATCGTTTCCAAAAAGGCGGGGGCATTGAGTTCAGCAGGAAGCACAAGATCCAAAGTCGCAAAGAGATGAACACTGGCGATAAATCCGATACCGGCTTCCGTCAAACCGCTACCGAGAAGTTCCAACGCATTGGCTTCGGCGACATGAGTGCTTTTGAGACATTCCGCTAAACCTCCAGATTTACACACCTTCAAAACGACGGCATCTGCACATTCCAAGCGTGCTATTTTCGCCAAGTCGAAGTAAGTAAAGCAGCCTTCGTCAATAGCGATCGGAACTGGTGCGTCCTCCCGAACCCGTTTCATCCCGAACCAGTCTTGACTCGCCACGGGTTGTTCCATGCAGTAAATTTCTCGGATATCTCCGACGCGCTTTAGCAATTCCAGAGCATTAGACGGCGTATAGGACTGATTCGCATCAATCCAAAGCCTCGCATCCGGCATCGCTTCATGGACTGCGCGTAAGCGTTCTTCATCTGCCGCGGGGATACCCTCAACTTTCACTTTGAAACAAGAACAGGGTGCCAAGGCTTTCGCCTTCAATCCCATTATTTCTGGCGTATCAATACTCAAGGCATAACAGAGCGGAAGTGTGTCGTGGCGTTTACCACCGAAGAGGGTGTGTAGCGGAACATCAAGGATGCGTCCGCGCAGATCCTGCAAAGCAATATCCACTGCTGCTTTTGCGAAGGGGTGTCCGTTGCTGACAGCAGGTTTCAGTGCGTTATAAATAGCAAAATGGATGGTGTTGAGATTCAGTGGATTTTGTCCGAGCAGCAGCGGGGTGATGTGGTGTCGGATAGTGGTTGTGATGGATTCGGTTGTTTCGTAACTCCACGAGGGGAGGGCGCGTTGTTCGCCCCAACCGACGTAGCCGTCGTCTGTTGTGATTTTGACGAAGACGTGATCGCCTGCGGAGCCGGTATCTCCGACAAAGCCGGTCCCGATATTAAAGACATCCTTCATCCCAACAGCAGCCGGATAAACGTCTACGTGTGCTATTTTACGCATGTACTTTTAAGTTTCCTTGCAGTTAAGTGGCGGTTTTAGAGTGCTTAATGTGTTTTTGTATGGAGTAGAAGAAACACCCAAGCAAAAACACCCCTCCGTTTCATTACGGGCTTACGGTTTTGTTTTTTCCCAATACAGTCCCGTCACTATTTTCAAGTAGGAGGTTTCCTACGTATTTTAGCACAGCGATCGAGATTAATCAAAACAATTTCCCAAAGGTGTTAGTTATCGGTTATCGGAAAGTTTTAAATGCCTCGCAGTGAGAGTAAAGTGTGCTAAATGCCTCGCAGTGAGAGTAAAGCGGTTAACAACTTCAGGATACTTCGCAACTTCAGATACACTTGCAAACGTCCTGACCGCTGATGGAAACCTTTTAACTGACAGCTGACTGCTATTAGACAATTTCCGTTGACATCTTCGCAGTTATCAACTATAGTAATAGACATTACAGTTGCTGTAGATTGTTATAAGGAAACACGCAATGCTATTTGTTATTTTTGTAATTTTCACACCCATCGCTGTTTGGTTGATTCTGCATCTCACGTCCCGGCAGAAAAAAGGGGATGAGACGGATGAACCCAAAGAACCCATAGAACTTTGTGCGGTTTGCCAAGAAGAGTTCCCGATGAACCAACTGCTTGAAAAAGAGGTCGGCGGATATGGCAGGGTCTACTGTTTCTGTGGGCAGTGTATTGAAAACCTTTACCACGAATATCAGAATACAACAGACATCAAAACAGGAGAATGATATATGTATGATTTAGTCACATTTGGAGAAGCGATGATTCGTCTCACCTCGCCTGAGTTTATGCGTCTCGAGAACGCGACATCGCTATCAATCACGGCTGGCGGTGCGGAGATGAACGTCGCTGTCAACGCTGCCCAGCTCGGACTGCAGACAGCATGGGTATCACGGCTCGTGGATAATTGGTCGGGGCGCTACATCCGCAACAAAGGACGCGAACTCGGGGTGGACATGTCCAACATCGTCTGGGTGGACTTCGACGGTGTTGGCTTTGAACGGAACGGGTTCTATCACCTCGAAATGGGGGCGGGACCACGTGCGAGTAGTGTTACCTATGACCGTGGATACTCGGCAATCTCCAAAGTGCAACCCGGTGAGATCGATTGGGCATCTATTTTTAGCAATGCACGGTGGTTCCATCTCAGCGGGATTACACCGGCGTTGTCGGAATCCGCGGCTGCGGTCTCGGCAGAGGCTCTCCAAGCGGCGCGTGCGGCAGGTGTCAAAACCAGTTATGATCTGAACTTTCGCTCTAAATTGTGGAGTGCGGAGGAAGCACAAGCAGCAAACCGACCCATGATGGAACATGTTTCCGTGCTCATCGGTAACGAGGAAGATTTTGAGAAATCGCTCGGTTTCGCAGCAGAAGGCGCAACCGAATCCTATAGTAAACTTGAACCTGAGAGCTACAAGGCGGTTGCAGAGCGTGTCAAAGACGCTTTTCCGAATATTGAGATGATCGGTACGACATTACGCGATGCCAAAACCGGTTGGCTCAACGATTGGCGGACACTCCTATTTGATGGTGAAGACTTCTATTTGTCACGTATCTATGAGAATTTAGAACTCGTTGACCGTGTCGGTGGCGGCGATAGCTTCTCATCAGGGTTAATCTATAGTCTCTTGAACGGCAAATCACCGCAGGAGGCAGTCGATTTCGCTGGCGGGTATTCCGCCTTAGCACACACCTTCCCCGGAGATTTCAATTGGGCAACGGCAGAAGAGGCAGAGAAGGCAATGCAAGCGGGCGGTGTCCGCATTAGCCGCTAAACACATAAAACTATGGAAACCAAAATTTTACTATCGCCTATTTTTGAAAATACCGAATTCGATACTGCGGAACGCCGGGCGGCGTTGGCAGATTTGCAGAAACTTGGTGAGTTGAGTATCCACCCTCCGGAACTGACTGCAGAACACGCCGATGGTGTTGTTGGTGTGATCGCAGGCGGAGTGCCCTTTCATGAAAGCTTCTACGAAGCCGCCGAATCGCTCCGAATCATTGCGCGGTGGGGTGTCGGATATGAAACCGTTAACGTTGATTTGGCGACGGAGTCCGGTGTCATTGTCACAATTGCGCCTGAACACATGGTGACAGTCGCTGAGTATGCAATTGCGCAGTGGTTCGCAACTATGAAACGGGTCTACACACTCAATAAAGCCTCCCATAGTGGTGATTTCGGACTCATCAAGACCCATGAGGTGATGGGTTCTACGCTCGGTTTGTACGGCTTTGGTCGGATTGGTCAAGAGGTTGCCCGCCGTGCGCGACCGCTGCTCGGTGAGGAAGGGAGACTCTTGGTTTATGATGTCCGTCCGGATATCGCTGAACTCGCAGCGGAATTCGGGGCGGAGGCTGTTGATACACCGTTGACCCTCTTCAAAGAGAGCGATACCGTATCCCTCCACCTATCCGGCGCAGATACTGTTGTCGGCTACAAAGAATTCTGCGCCATGAAACCGCATGCCTCGCTCATTAATCCGTCACGTGGAAACCTTGTTGACGATGCAGCAGCGAACCGTGCAGTCAGCGAAAATCAGTTATGGTATTACGTTGTAGATGACCCAGTTAACGGACCACGAGCGATTCATAAAGACCGCCCGCGCATTATCTGTACGAATCACAACGCGGGCATGACTGTTGAATCTGGAATTCGGTTGGATCTTCGGACAATTGAGCAGGTTACAGACGCGATTCAAGGACGTGCCCCGGCTTATGTTCTGAATCCAGAAGTACTGGAGCATCCCAGAGTTAAAACATTTTGCAAGGATACTTCACAACCCCTTAAACTGTGACTTTAGTCCTTATAGGTATTTTTGTAAGAACGTGGGATAACAAGGTTAACTGAGACAACAAATCCAGAAATCGGTCTCTTGCAGGCTTCATTTGCGATTAGGAGATAAATCATGTCGTTCAACATGCTGATGCTTATGTGTGTGATCACTGCGCCGTCAGAGACAGAGACGAACGAGTCGCCCGGGGATCCAATTTTACTCGCTCACCGCGGTCTGGTGCAGCACGCGCCTGAGAACACTTTACCCAGTTTTGCCGCCGCCATTGCGTTAGGGCTGTCAATCGAATTGGATGTCTACCAGACACGCGACAAGCACCTTGTCGTCATTCACGACAAGACTGTAGACCGCACGACCAACGGCACAGGCGAAGTGACCGAAATGACGTTGGCAGAAATCCGTAAACTGGATGCCGGAAGTTGGTTCGATCCGCGTTTCGCTGGCGCGAAGGTCCCGACATTGGAAGAGGTGTTCAAACTCACTCGCGAGCACCAACGAACACCGGTGACCATCGCACTGAATATGAAAGTCATCTCACCGGGGATTGAGCAAAACATCGTCCGGCTCGTTGAAAAATACGAACTGTTCGATCAACTTTTCGCCTTCGGTCAGTCCAGCGATTCGAGTCACCGCTTCAAACAAGCCAACTCGAAGCTGCGGACCACGGTGTATCTAAATGATAGTGAAGCCGATCAGTTCACCGCAGCCCTGAGTGATCCACTTGCCGATTGCCTGTGGGTGCGCTTCATTCCGAGTGCGGAAGCGATGGAACAGGCGCGTAAGCTTGGTAAGCAAGTCTGGCTCGCCTTGCACATCGGCGAGAATCGACCCGATATCTGGGACGAAGCCCGTGCCAGCAAAGTGGACGGTATTTGTACCGATTGGCCATTGGTGTGCAGCAGCCATTGGCGTCTTGGTACAAAACCTAAAGGCAATTAGGCAAACTTCAAACAAGAATCCTGTTTTTTTCAAGAAGGAAAAGGAATTCTCGGTTCGGCGTTTCAGCGTCATTTATCCATTCGTCTGTCCATTTCATACCTGCCATGACGTTCTTTTTGTAGTCAAGCTCAAGCACAGCAAGCAGTTGCCCATTGTTCTGCATGACCTCATCAAGCTGTTGCGCAGTCGCACGACCGCCGGAACTATAGGACAGCAAAATCCAACGCGCTTGCGTCTCACGGATCAACTTCGCAATGGCTTCAACGGCAACGAAATGTCCGGTATCGTTCGTTCGGAATTCCTCAAATACAGAAGCGGCGAGCGGATCAGATGTATCCTCTCGCCGTTTTGCTTTGCCGAAAAGGGTGGGTTCATCGAAAAGAACAACGCTTTTCCAGAGATGGTAATAGGCAGCATATCTGACACGGGACGGCGGCATTTTCTCATTGTTTGAGCCGTAGGGTGGATCGAAATAGGCAAGGTCTACAGAGACACGCGGCACGAGTTTAAAGATGTCGCTTTGGTGAACCTGATGCTCTCCTTCTGAGCTGAAAACTTGAGGCACTTCAAGCACTAAGTTTTTATAGGCGCGAGGTGCCCAATCCTTGAGATATGCTGAAAAGTGACCGAGGCTACTGTCAACTCGGTCGAGTGCAAGAATCAGGCTCGTAAGGGCAATTGCTTTATCAACTGGCTCAAGATTCAAGTTCTCGATCTCCTGACGTATTGCATCCAGTTTACGGGTGTTATGGAGCTGCCACGGTTTCTTGAGTCCGTCTGCTTGGATTGCACAACCGCCGTTAGTGTGTCCGCCGTAATGTTCCGTGAACCAGCCATCAACAGGCGACACAGCGTTGAGGTGATCAATAAGCCGTTGATAGGCTTCTCTCGGTTTAGTATTGAGCAGATAACACCTACCGAAGACCTCTGACCACGGGGCAACATCGTTGCAGATAACGGTATAACCGAGTTTCGCGAGTGCTTGTGAGACGCGGGTCGTGCCTGCAAAGCCATCAAGGATTGTTTTGGCGTTGACCTTCTTGACAAGTTCCAGTACCTGCGGAATGAGTTTTAGTTTGGAGCCGATGTATTTGATGCCTTCGGTGGGTGGTGTACGGAAATGCGGAAGCGTCTGTTGCATGGATTTATGTCAGATTCTCAGCGCAAATAGGTTTCTATGCTCTGGTTGTATAAGTCTTTATCCCATTCAGTATCCTGACGGACACCCCAAATTTTAGGGGCAATCGGTGTCTCGTGAATGTGAAGGAAACCCAAGGCTTTCTTGAGGATATTCTTTTGCTGTGTTTCTGTTTCTAATTCTTTATACCAAATTGTGAGAGGACTAATCTGATTTTCTTGGAAATAATATCCCCATGACATATCTTGCGCTGTCAGTTCAAACGTGCTATATACGATCTCATCATTCGTAATTTTGATTTGATTGAGATCATCATCTTTCCGAGTTTCATTTGTCTCATGAAAGCAATTACGTTTGGTAGCCTTCAAAAGGGAGATAGCTTGTTTAATTTTATTTTCTCTGCGGAGCCAGATGCATTTTACTTTTTTAAAGTCTATAAACTTTTCAACAATATGTTTTTGCTTATACATCACTTGTATTCCGCAAACACCATTTGGTGAAGTGCTAACGGATACGTATTTTTGATATGTTTTTGGATCAGTTATATCCAAGCCTTTTAGCGATTCGTGTTCCTCATGGTATTCTCTCGGATATCCTGCTATATCGGATGAAACCAACAAGTCACATAAAACGGTGCTTCGTGTGCGGGGTGTTGTGCAGATGACGTAGTCCATTTATTTTTTTCCTATAGGATCCGTTTTCCAGAGGTTTGTGACCAGCAGCGTAGGTTGGGTAGAACGAATACCACCAAAATCGTCCAAATCATAGAAAAACCAAACTTGCCCTATATACGCTACATCAAACAGAGACCAAGTGAAACCCAACGTTTTATCATGAGGTTCCCGACGTGTAGGCAGGCTGAAGTTGGGTTTCACTCCGTTCTTGATTGCCTCCGATGGCCTGTTGAATGCAAAGTATATTTGAACCGCCACATCTGCCTTCTGAGTTCCGTTCAACCCAACCTATATAACGTGAGTTTGATAAATATTTAGGGTATGCACATTTCCTCTTAAAGTCCCCCTGATAAGGGGGATTTAGGGGGTTAAATCAGTAGAAAGTCGCTTCTTTTGGATGAATATATTGCGTTTTTTCTTGAATTTGTTTATGTCTTGGTTTCTAAATATTTTTTTTCAAACTGACGTTATATACTATATCTTGAATGAAGCATTTGCATTGAGAATTTCGATACCGATGAGCTCGCCATTGTCATTCAATTCAGCCGTGATATTGGGACTCAGTTCAATACTGTCGCTTTCGGGATCATCAGAAATCACGAGATGCAATATATCTTCTTCCTCAAAATAGGTCATTTTTGGTTTATTCATCAGTTGACCTTGCCATCACTTTCCACCTTGTCATTTTCAGGATCATAAAGCCGGAATTTTCCTCTTGATATTCGCCAATATCTATCACTACCTTTAGGATAATCGCTGCGCGTGGGAAAGTTGACACAATCGGAATAAACTTGGTAGTCAACTCTACTGAGAGTAAAATCAGTATACTTCTCTGAAATGAGTCCACGGACTTCTTTGAGTGTAAAGGATTCTTTATCTCCTTGCATTAACGCCTCTACCGTCTCCAATATCACCTGATCAAAAGGCTTATCACCCGACCATCTCGTAGGAGGTGAAACATGTTGTTGCTGGACTTTAGAAGA
>JAPPDN010000093.1:13858-17094 GCA_028824575.1 Candidatus Poribacteria bacterium
CAAAACCTTCATCTCCAACAACTGTTTCTGTACTGACGAGTACTTCACCAGATTCTGTTTCAAAGGTGGAAACATCTATGCAGCTAATATCCATACCGTGTGAAGTTCGGAGAAATCGACAAACACGTGCGACTCGTGATGGAATTTCTTCTGCCACTATAAATAAACGCAAACCCCGATTAAGTGGAGGCAGTTCGTCAGTTTCAGGTATCTCGAATACTTCCTTAAAGGCATCATCAAAAGTTTTTCCTTGAAACACACCACGAGTTTCAAAGTAATTTTCAGCTATCTCACGAATCTGGGGTTCTGAAAGACCATCTGCCCATGCCGCATAGTCAAGCAACTGTGCTATGATATCCCGCGGGGTCCGCCCTTTTTTTAACTCAGCAATGACAAGGTTTCCATTTGAATCAATCCCAAGCAAATCAGAATAAATGGTGCCATCTTCATCTTTGGCACTCGTTTGCCTGCCAATCCAGAGGATGGACTCTTGGGCAAGAGCGAGTGGACTGTTTTCAAGCCAATTCTCCAGATGGCGTTCGAGTTCAAGGTATGTTTCTTGTGCAATGATGAGCTCTCCCTTGGACATGTCGTCATCTTCTATATTTTCTAATCTAAAAATAGGCATTGTCTTCCTTAAAATCTATTCAAAAAGTTGGGCGACTGGACATGTAAATCCTTCAACGACATCTTCACCGGTCAATGTGTCCTCATAGTTCAGCACAGTGAAATCGGCCTCGGATCGGTAGACCATTACTGTTTTTGCGACGGGTTCAATCACCCAGACAAGGCGCGTCCCTGCTCTCAAATAGGCGAGTGCTTTTTCAGTGACATCATAGTGTTTGTCTGATGGCGAGACGACTTCAACCGCCAAATCCGGCGGGATAGGTGATGCCTGCTCTCTATTTTCGGGTAATCGGTCTGTTGAAACAAACGCAATATCTGGCTTTACTGCTCGGTCATCCAATTGAAATGTTGTGCCTGCGATATACAAACGTCCGAGCTGATGTTCAAAGACGTGCAAGCTCAAATGGAGGCTAACGTTGCTGCTTATCTCACCGTGTTTCATTGACGTGGGAGGCATTGGGATTAATTCGCCTTTTACATATTCATAACCCTCTAAGTCGTTTTCAAGAAACTCCTCCAGCGTCATCGTATCGGGTACCGATATTTCTTGAATAGACTCAGGGGTTGTTTGCGAATTAAGCATCAGTTTTCTCCTCTCAATTTGGTATTAGGCATTGCTTCTACAGTTATCCAACAAGTTATGTATGCCGAATTGCGTCAATAGGAGTCATTTTGGCGGCTTGGCTGGCGGCATAATGACCGAGGAAGATGCCTACGGCGGCACCCGCACCGACAGAGATTAGCACGGCTTTCAACGTAATCACGGCAGGCCACGACATTTCGTCTAAAAACTTGCCGACTATCCAAGCAAAACCGTTCCCAACCACAGCACCCAACGCAATACCGAGTAGACTCCCAATCAGACATAAAATCACAGATTCCGTCAGGAATTGTATTCGGATGTCGAGGCTTTTCGCACCAACCGCTTTCCGCAATCCGATCTCCGGTATCCGCTCTGTTACCGAAACCAGCATGATATTGAGAATCCCGATACCCGCAACAATCAAGGAGACGGACGCGATGACAACCAACACCGACTCTATAATAAAGATCATCCGCTTTCCACTTTCAATCCCCTTCTTCGCGTTCCACGTTCGGAAAAAGGTGTCATCGCCACCGTGATTGCGTGAAATAACGGTTTTAACCTCTTTGAGTGCCTGATCAACGACATCAATGCTTTTCGCACGCGCCATAATCGCACCGACGCGATTCCGGCCGCCAAAACGGGTTTGGGCAGTGGTAATAGGGATAAAGATCATATTGTCATCGCTTCTGCCGCGCTCCAACCCATCGCCACGGCTCTCCATGATACCGATAACCGTAAAACGTCTGTTGTTGATCCGGACTTCCTTGCCAATTGGGTTCTGTCCTTTAAACTGCTCCTTCCAGACTTTTGCACCGATCACACAAACCTTATTCCAGAAATCCATGTCAGTATCAGCGAGAAACCTGCCGTATTCCGTTTTCCATCTGCGAACGGCTTGGTATTCATTCGTTGTCGCGCGAAGGTAGGTTTGTCGGTGCTTCCCCTCAACTTTAAAGTCAATAGGATGACTTCTTTCAACAGTGGCGACTTCTACAGAGGGACAGTCCGCCAGAATGTCGTACAGATCTTGCATGTCCAAATAATGCGGGCTGGTGTTGCGCTGCCAACGGTTATTTTTCCGAATATGCCCGGGTCGGTAAACGCCGAACATACTGGGACCACCGATATTCTCGAATTCTGCCATCATGAGTTTCTCGGCACCCGCCCCAAAGGACATCATCGCAATGACACCCGCAATACCGATGGTAATCCCTAAGAGTGTGAGGACTGTGCGGAGTTTACTTCCGCGAAGGACAGAAAACGCTGAGATTAGATTCTCCAGCACGAGCATGCTTGATTTCCTTATTATGTATGGCGGATGGCATCAATAGGAGCCATTTTGGCGGCTTGGCTGGCGGGGTAGAACCCGAAGAAGATGCCTACAGCGGCACCCGCACCGACGGAGATCAGTACTGCCTCTGGGGTAATCACTGAGGGCCATGCAAGGTCATCTAAAAACTTACCGACTATCCAAGCGAAACCTTTTCCAGCAACCGCACCCAACGCAATACCGAGCAGACTCCCAATCAGACATAAAATCACAGATTCTGTGAGGAACTGCATTCGGATGTTAAAACTTTTTGCACCGACCGCTTTTCGTAGTCCGATCTCCGGTATCCGTTCTGTTACGGAGACGAGCATAATGTTGAGAATCCCGATACCCGCGACAATTAAGGAGACAGACGCGATGACGACCAACACCGACTCTACAATAAGGATCATTCTTTTCGCTTGTGCGATGCCCTGTTTAGCGGACCAGGTTCGGAAAAAGGTGTCATCACCGCCATGGTTGCGTGTGATGATCGTCTTTACCTCTTTCAACGCTTGCTCAACGTGCGTCGGACTTTTGGCGCGCACCATGATATGTCCAACGTTATCGTGCCCCCAAAACCGTTTTTGTGCGGTTGTAATCGGAATGAAAAGCATATTATCATCACTTTTGCCGCGCTCTAAACCGTCACCGCGGCTCTCCATAATTCCGATAACCGTAAAGCGTTTGTTGTTCCCAAAGTTATTGATGATG
>JAPPDN010000999.1 GCA_028824575.1 Candidatus Poribacteria bacterium
TATCCTTCTGATTACCCTTGCCTTCCAATTTACACTCTTGGGGACTTTCATTACGCGTAGCGGAATTATCACATCAGTGCATGCTTTCGGCGGATCGGGTATTGGTGGGTATTTCCTGAGTTTCATCTTCGCTTCAACAGCCGGAGTCATTGGACTCATCATCTATCGTTGGAACCGGCTTAAGAGCGCGAATCGTCTCGAATCCCTTCTCTCCCGCGAAAGTGCCTTTCTTCTGAATAACTGGCTCCTTGTCGGGTTAACCCTAATTATCCTCTGGGGTACTTTGTGGCCGATCATCTCCGAAGCGATTAATGGTGAAAAATCTTCTGTTCCTGAAGCGTTTTTCAATAAAGTTGTGATTATTCCGGGGTTGCTGCTGCTGTTCTTGACGGGTGCTGGTCCAATCATCTCGTGGAAGAAGATTACTGCGAACAACTTCCGACGCATGTTTTTATTCCCGCTTGTTATCGGTTTAATTGGGGGTGCTTTGACATGGGGATTCCTTGCTTTAATAGGGTATACGTTTCCGCTGTACTCAGTGCTCTGCAGTTTTGCAGCCGTTTTTGTGGTTGCCGCAATCTTTGCAGAATTTTATCGGGGTGCGAAGCTCCGGGCAAAACGACAAGAGACCTCCTTCGTCAACGGCTTGAATCTCCTTATCCAGCGTAACAAGAGACGATACGGCGGTTACATCATCCATATCGGCATCGTTATCCTCTATATAGGCATTATGGGATCGAAAGGCTATTTTTTGCTTGAATCTAAAAGCATGACACTCGGTGAATCAATGGAAGTAGGCGAGTATAAACTGACGATGATAGACGCGTTTGAGAAAGAATACGCGAACTATCTTCGGAGCGGTGTTATTTTTGATGTTGCAAAGAACGGGAAACGAATAGGAACAATGGAACCCGCGCTTCACGCCTACTACAGGGCAAAACCGGATGAGGAACCTACCAAGGAATCAGCTATCCATCACTTGGGTATGAATGATCTCTATGTTGCGCTTGCCAACGTTCCACGAGATATCAAGACAGGAGGTGTTGTGAACGTTCAGGCGTATTACAACCCTCTGATTGGCATCGTCTGGATTGGTGTTGCTGTGATGGTGTTGGGTGGTATTGTTGCGATAGCCGAGAAGTCTGAACGCAGTAGAGATTCGTGATAAACGAGGTTAAGACGATGAAAACTCGAAGATTTGAACGCATGACAATATCCAATGAATTTTTAATTCTTAATTTTCTTTCGATTGTCGTGCTTCTCACCGTCTGTAGTTTTATTGTCAACGGGTACGCGCAGACCGAAGCGTCTCAGTCCGCAGAATCGGCGGGTGTGACGGATGCCACGGTTGCGTCCGATTTAGATGAGCTGCTCACTACGGTTTACTGTTACTGTGGGTGTACAAGAGAGACAATTGAAGTGTGTACGTGCGGCACGGCAATGGAGATTGAGAGCAATTTTCAGGATCGGCTGCTCGCTGGCGAAACCGTTGAACAGATTCGCACCGATTATCTTGACACATACGGACCGCAATATTATGCAGTCATGCCTGTAGAAGGTATTAACCTACTTGCGTACGCCATGCCGGTTATCATACTTGCTCTCATTGGAGGGGTTGTCTTCGTTGTGCTCCGAAGGTCAACAAGATCAATGCAGCAGGCTGTGTCAGAAGATGGGAGCGGAGAAGCGGGGCATCAAGTTTCTGATGAGACCGTCCAGCAGGTTGAAGCTGAACTGGAAAGATATAAGCGGGAAGGTTAGACTCGGCAATTTTATCGTAACGGAATTGATTTTCACGCGTGTACTTCAAAAAGGGGCTTTTATGTCTGTTCTTGTGCTTTTATGGATGGTAATCTTTGGAATTCTGCTACTCGTTTATTTGGGGTTTCCGATTTTCTCAAAAACGGGTGGACAACATGCTGTAACGTCCGAAGAGGCTATTGAAGAACGGCGGCGGGTACTTTTTCAGGAACGTGAAAGCAGCTACGCAGCGTTGGCGGATCTCGATGAAGATTATGAAACAGGGAAACTCTCAGAAGCCGATTATCAGGAGCTACGCGAGGAGCTTTTACAAGAGACTGCACGCGTCATCACGCAACTCGAAAATGAATCTTTGTCGGATGTAGAAGCAGAGATTGAACGATTTAAACAGCAACAACAACGCGGAACATAACATGTACAAGAACGCATCTGATATGCGGTTGAAATGCAGGTCGCATTTGGGCGAGTACGCCGCAAAACCGCACCTACCAAGCGGGGCAACTGATATGCGGTTGGAAACCGTACTTATTAGGAGGGGCAACTCGCAATTTGGCTCTATCACCGTCCGGTGTATGAGTCGTCTGTTAGCGATTGTCCTAATTTTTTTCTCTTCGCTCTCTGCGCTATATGCCCAAACGGCAGAACTCGGCGACATCCAAGGCACAGTTATTGACAGAAAACTCGAAAAACCGCTTGTTGCACATCCTATAATTCTCACGATTCATAAAGCTGATACCGTTGAGACCAAAGAGATAACCACAGATGAAAACGGGAACTACCGCTTCGCGGAGTTGCCGCTTGATCCGAATATCCACTACACGGTTTCAACTGTTCATGACGATACTAACTACACTGAGAAGGATTTGGTTCTGTCAACTTGGGTTCCGACTATCAAGATTAACTTTGGGATTGGGGCGTTTGCGGATGACGATACGCAAATCGTTGTCAAGTCGCATACTTTTATCATTGGACCGCCGCCTCAGGACCACCCGCCAGATGGTGCTGTTACAGTTGCTGAGGCAATTGGGATTGAAAACCTAAGTGATCTACCTTTTAGAACAACACATGGTACGCAAAAAGTTGGGATACATTTAACACTCCCGCAAGACACTGAAAGGTTTGAACCACATCCGCCAGTGGAACTCACGATAGACGCTGCCACCAATCAGGTTATTCTCAAAACCCCATTACCGCCTGGAGAATCGCACTTAGGCTACAACTATATTTCTCACGTTGGAAAAACCGGATTGGACCTATCCCGTCGCTTGAATTTTAACACGATGAGATTTTACGTCTTTATTCCAGAAGGTATTGGTTTGGTGCCGCGTGCCAAATTTTTCGGGACACCGAGACGCGAACAAATCCATGGTAGCGTATATCTAATATATGAGAGCAATGAGGATCAGACGTTCGCGGCGGGTAAGAAGATTGACTTAGCACTTAATATAAATATGGGTGTTGCTCGCGGTGCTTTACCGGAGCAGACATCCAATCTCGGACAGTTGATTCTTATCGCTGTCGCAGCGGCGTTGACTGGCGGATTTTTTGTGGCAGCACTTTTCAAACTCCGCGCAGCCAATAATACGACGGAACCTGATACGGATGATGCGTCAGCACCTCCGGATGCAGGTTGGCTTCTTAAACTAAACCCTGACGATCGCGAACATGTGCGCGTCGCAAGGCTTGAATTTATAACGCATCTTGATGATAAGTACGAGAGGCAAGAGATCTCGGAGCGTGTCTACAAACGCTTGCGCCGAGAGCAAACAGAACGCCTCACCACACTCTTAGAACAACAAAAAAGGGGAAACAATGCATAGCAAACACCACATCGCTGATTTGATAGTCATGTTGGGTCATTTAGACGAAAACGTTCGGGACACCGCGAAGGCAGAATTGATTGCCATAGGTAAACCGGCAATTCCGCAGCTCATCGATGTTCTTACCCAAGAGTGCTGGCATATATCCGGGTATGGTGCCGAGTTCTACACCCATATCGAAGAGTCTGCTATTCCGGTTTACATGGAACAGATGGCGAATAACGCTTCGGAGATTTTGGCAGAAATCGGAGAGTCCACTGTCCCAGCACTGACGGCGGAACTCACCAGAGCCGAACGCGAGTTCTCGGAATGGTTTTACAAGTACTTACGACCCGAACAGACGGACCGTCTTATCACGATGTTGGCGTATGTTAAGAAAGGCGAGTAAATGGAGACGGAACACATTGTAGCCGATTTAATCTATGATTTGTCAGAGTTGGATGACGATATCCGTGAGGCTGCAAAGGAAGAGTTAGTCGCTATAGGTGAACCTGCGATTCCGCAACTCGTTGAGGCACTCGCTGATAATCTTGGCGATGTGGTTGAACAAGCCACTGATGTCTTGGCTGCGATTGGTGAACCGGCAATACCTGCGCTTATTGAGGAGATGGCGGTCGCTGAGCGGTACCACGCACTCGCTCTCGGTGATACGCTGAGTCGTATAGGTGAACCAGCGGTACCGGTTTTGGTTGAAGCGTTATCTGATAAACTCAATGAAGAGTTCCGCGAATATGCAGCTCGTGCGCTCAATCTGATGGGGGTTTCGGCAATTGGTGCGATGCCTGCACTTATTCAGGCTTTGAACGATCCGTCGGGTGATATTCGGTCTTATGCTGCATACACGTTTGCTAAACTGGAGGGTGCGGCAGCGGATGCGGTGCCTGCGCTTATCAAGGCACTTGATGATGAATCCGAAGAAGTCCAAAACCATGCGGCTTTTGCATTAGAAAAAATTGGAACCCCGGAAGCGAAACAGGCACTTGAAGCGTTCAGCCAAGCGTAATGGAGAACAACAAAAGAGTTTTTCCAAAGCGCGCTATAGACCTGTACCCTGATGTGTGTCAATGGTTGGAGAGTTTTCTAAATGACCCGTCGTCATCTAAATAGACACACGATGATAGGAGGTGCAGGTTTGTAAAATTTGCTGTATAATGCATTGCGTTGAGCGTTAAAAAACTTGAAAAAATCGCTCAGATATGGTATAATTAAAAAAAGTAGAATGTTATATGTGTTGTATGAAGATTAAAAAAAAGGTGCAAATATCGCAATGTAATTAATAAAAGAATCAATTTGCTTATTTGTCCATCCATCTGATGTCGCTACGTTTATTGGACCAAACTGTGGCGTATTTGCGGTATCAGAATGGAATACGAAAAATTATTAGAAGGGAGCCAAGATGGCAAAGTACGATTTTGCAATCGCTTTAGGAGGGGCACCCGGGCAAGGTATCGAAACTGCTGGCGAAAGCGTCAGCCAAATCTTTGCCCGGTATGGGCTGAACGTTTTTACTTACACCGCCTATCAATCCCTCATCCGCGGCGGTCACTCCTTCCTGACTATTCGAATCAGTTCTGAACCTGTTACGAACCACGGTGACAAGCTTGACCTGATTGTTGCCTTAGACCGGGGCAGTTTAGAGAAGCATTTGCCGCACGTCTCACCCGGTGGTGCACTTATCTATAACAGCGATGATGTCAAACAAGAACCGGAACGTGATGACATCCAGTTGTGCCCTATTTCCTATAAAGAATTGACGAATGATCCTGATAGAAATAAGAGAATGCTGAATGTTTGTGCATCCAGTGTCGCTTTGCAGTTAGTCGGTGTGGATTTAAGCATGCTTGAGGATATCATTATCCGGGCGTTCCTCAAACGCAAGGGGCAAGCCGTAGTGGATGCGAACGTCGCTGCTGCTCGGGCAAGTTATAATTACGCCGCTGAACACTTTACACCGTTTGATGTCCAATTTGAGAAACAGGATCCACCATTGGCGTTCGGTAGTGGTAATATGTTGATGGCAATGGGCGGTGCATCCGCAGGTGTCAAATTTTACGCTGCCTATCCGATGAGTCCGTCAACAGGCATTCTCCACTGGATGGCCCCGAACGCTCGCGATCTCGGTATTATCGTCCGTCAATGTGAAGATGAAATCAGCGTTATTAACATGGTAATCGGTGCGGCACACACCGGTGCACGCGCAATGTGTGCGACGTCGGGTGGCGGTTTCGCACTCATGTCGGAAGCGATTGGCAGTGCAGGTATGATGGAAATTCCGATTGTTGTTGTTAATGTTCAACGCGGCGGTCCTTCCACAGGTTTACCGACCAAAACCGAGCAGGGCGATTTATGGCAAGTTCTCGGCGCGAGCCAAGGTGATTTTCCGAAAATTGTTGTTTCACCTACCAGCATTATGGACGGATTTAATACGATACCTGAACTCTTTAACCTCGTTGACAAGTTTCAGTGCCCCGGCATGGTACTCACGGATTTGTATTTGGCAGAAGGTCGCACGACATTCCCGCCGGATTCTATCAACTGGCAGCCGAAAATTGACCGTGGAGAATTAATCACCGAACAAGGGCAGACAGATGGTGAATATCTGCGTTACCAAATCACAGACAGCGGGATTTCGCCCCGTGCTATCCCCGGCACGCCTGGGCACATGCACGTTGTTGCTACCGACGATCACGATGAAGATGGCGGCCTGATTAGTGATGAATTCACGAATCCGCACAAACGTCGTGATATTATGGAGAAACGGCAGCGGAAAATGGACGGTATTGCTGAACGCCTCCCACCGCCGACGCTTGAAGGGCCGGAAGATGCTGAGGTCACGCTCATCGGGTGGGGCTCCACCCATGGTGTCATTAGCGAAGCAGCCGCGATGTTACGCGAGGCGGGCACGTCTACCAACCACATTCATTTTAAGTGGCTTTATCCAATGGATGAAGATGCGGTCAACGAAGTGCTTGCGAAATCTGCGTATTCGATTATCGTTGAGTGCAACTACACGGGGCAATTCGCCCGTTTCTTACGGGGTGAGACCGGCTTTAAGGCGGACAGTCATATCCGCAAATACGACGGTGAACCGTTTATGCCGCACCACGTTGTTGATGGCGCGCGCGAACTTCTGAACAGTAAAACGGATCTTTATGTCCCGTATCAAGAGATTGTTGTGTAACAAAGGAGGATGAATCAGATGGCAAGAAGCGCGAGAAGAGCGAGAAGAGAAAGACCTGTTCAAGGCGCGCCGACAGCGCGAGATTTTAAAGGCGATGTTTCCCCAGATTGGTGTGCTGGTTGTGGTGATGTCGGTGTGTTGAACGCGCTACAAGGTGCTTATGCAAAACTCGGTCGTGGCAATCATGATCACCTGACAGTAAGTGGAATTGGGTGTTCCTCTAACCTTCCTGGTTATGTCAAAACTTATGGGATGCATACGCTACACGGTCGGGCGTTGGCGGTTGCAACGGGTGCTAAATTTGCCAATCACGAGTTGAATGTTGTCGTCACGGGTGGTGATGGTGATGGTTACGGCATCGGTGGAAATCATTTCATTCACACGATGCGAAAAAATATTGATCTCCTCTACATCGTCATGAATAACGAGACGTACGGGTTGACAGTCGGACAAGCCTCACCGACGACTATAGTAGGAGAACAGACGAAAAGCACGCCGTTCGGTAATTTAGAGACACCTCTGAATCCGGTTGCGATGGCAATTGTCGCGGGTGCGACTTATGTCGCAAGAGCATATAGTTCTGACGGACCAAAACTCGCGGAATTGATGTATAACGGGATGCAACACAAAGGGTTTGCATTCATTGATGTTATCAGTCCTTGTGTGACCTGGAAGGGAGGGGCGCGGGTAATTTTCGATTACTGGAAGGAGCGGGTCCAATACCTTGAAGGTCATGACACAAGTGACAGAGCCGCTGCAATTGAACAAGCGGTCAAGACGGGGCATGAAACGCAGCTTGGGTTGTTCTACCATGATACAAGCCGCCAATCATTGGATGAAATGGAACCCGTTTTAAAAAACGGACCTATAGCGCATCAACCGCTGAGTATTACCCAAGAACAGGGTGACGCGATTGTCCAGAGAATGATGTAAAGGTGGAAGAAAGATGGAAGGATGGAAGCCCCGCAATCTTCCAACCTTCCAATCTTGCAACCTTCCAAATGGAAAGATGGAGGGTTGGAAGGACTTCCGCTTTTCCAGCCGGTATGGAATCTCTCACACCATGCGTCTTCGTGCTTCCCAACTCACCAAGGACTTCGGACATCGCTCGATTGTCAAAAACGCCACGCTTTCGGTTAATGCTGGAGAAGTGGTTGCGATTTTCGGTCCTAACGGTGCCGGTAAAACGACGTTCATCAAAATTCTCGCAACCCTCCTGAAACCAACCTCTGGGAAACTTGAGATTGAAGGCACGGACGCAATTGCGGGATACTCAGATGTGCGGAGCATGCTGGGTGTTGTTATCCATGAGACGCTCGCTTACCCGACATTCAGTCCCTATGAGAACCTCAAGTTTTTTGGAAATATGTACGGCGTTAAGCAGTTGGAACAGCGCTGTATGACGCTGCTTACCGAAGTCGGTTTGCAACGCTTCGCCCACGAACCCCTGCATATCTTCTCACGCGGTATGACGCAACGTTTTATGATTGCCAGAGCTCTCCTGCATCATCCTTCAGTGTTATTACTCGACGAGCCTTTCTCTGGATTAGATGCTCCTGCCAAGCAGTTTGTTTTAGAGCGTATTGCTCAGGAAAAGCAAAACGGCAAAGGTATCGTGATCACGACACATAATACAGAGTTGGGGTATCTGGTGGGTACACGGTTTTTCTTTATGATAAATGGGGGACTGGAAGAGGTTGCACAGAAAGAGGAAATTACAGCAGAGGCGTTATTGCTTATGTATGAAAAAAAAATGCAATCAAGTCTTTCTGTCTGAACTATTGAGGAAATAACCGGCACAAATTCCTCGAAAACCCGTTTCGGTTCTCACTGCGAAGCAGGACGAAACGGAGCGAAAACCGCCATGATTAAAAAAACACTCCGTCAGATTGGTGCGTTGATTCGCAAGGACCTTGGACTTCAATTCCGTTCAAAAGAGACGCTGGTATTGATTTTCGTTTTCAGTGTGTTAGTCGTTCTCATTTTTGCTTTTGCGTTTGGTCCGATTTTCCCTGAAAAGGTAGAACGTGGCAAATTAACCGCAAGTGTTCTCTGGACAGCGTTTGTTTTTGCCGGAATTATTACCTTGAATCGTTCATTTGCAGTGGAACGTTCTCACGGTGCTTTGCACGGCATTCGGCTTACGGGTGTTGATGCGAGTAACCTGTACCTTTCCAAAGTTATCAGCAACGTCGTTTTTCTATTTCTATTGGAAATTGTTATTACCCCCATCGCGCTTCAATTCTTAGATTTGCTTGATGTGGTGACGATGGGCATATTACTGAAGCTGCTCGGCGTGCTAAGTATCGGTACGCTTGGGTTTTGTGCCGTTGGTGTGCTGTTAGCGGGCATGTCCACAAGTACAAACGGCGGCGAAAGCCTACTCTCTGTTATTCTACTCCCCCTTGTTATTCCAATCATTATGGGCGGTGCAAAATGTACCGTTTCGCTTTTGGTGACCGGTGGGTTGAACGAGCGATTTTGGCTGAATTTGCTCATCGGGTGTAGTTTAGTCTTTTTAGCATCCGCATACCTACTTGCGGATGCTGTTATTGAAGAATAGTGCGTCAGTTATCAGTTTGCCTTGCAGTGAGAGTTAAGAGCGGCTTGACTGTGTTAGACGCAGTGAAATTTAGACTCAGAAACCAATTTTTACCTTCATAAGGAGAAATGCTTTGTCAGAAATTATCCATATCCATGCACGCGAGATATTAGACTCGCGTGGTAACCCAACGGTTGAGGTTGACGTTAATTTAGCATCAGGCGCATCTGGACGTGCTGCTGTCCCTTCCGGTGCGTCTACAGGCGAACACGAAGCGGTTGAGCTGCGCGATAAGGATGCCAACCGTTATTTGGGAAAAGGCGTTCAGAAAGCCGTTGAAAACGTCAACACTGTGATCGCTGCTGCCCTTGCGGGTGAAGATGTCTTTGCTCAGAACGAGATTGACACCGCTATGTGTGAACTTGACGGTACAGAGAACAAAAGTCGTCTCGGCGCGAACGCGATTTTAGGTGTTTCTTTGGCTGTCGCGAAAGCGGCGGCAGATGAAGTGGCACTCCCGCTCTATCGCTACATTGGCGGGTCAAATGCGAAAGAGCTTCCCTTGCCGATGATGAATATCCTGAATGGTGGTTCTCACGCTGATAACAACGTTGACATCCAAGAGTTTATGGTGATGCCAGCGGGAGCCGAGAGTTTTGCCGAAGCACTCCGCATGGGTGCTGAAATCTTTCATAGCCTCAAGGCAGTCTTACAGGCACAGAATTGTAACACCGCAGTCGGCGACGAAGGCGGGTTCGCACCGGATTTGGGATCTAATGAGGAAGCCATCGCTGTGATCATAGAAGCCGTTGAACGTGCGGGTTATGTACCCGGTGACGATGTGCTTTTAGCATTGGATGCCGCCTCAAGTGAATTTTACAATCAAGATGCTGGTACTTACGAATTAAAAGCGGAGGCACAGCCGACTAAATCGCCTGAAGAGATGGTTACCTTTTACACGGGACTCTGTGAGAAATACCCAATCATCTCTATTGAAGATGGTATGGATGAAAACGATTGGGAAGGTTGGAAACATTTGACCGAGGCGATCGGCGATAGGGTTCAACTTGTCGGTGATGACCTGTTTGTTACCAATACGACTCGTTTGGCGCGAGGCATCGAAGGACAGATCGGCAATTCTATCCTGATTAAAGTCAATCAAATCGGTACGTTGACGGAGACGTTTGATGCCATTGAACTCGCACGACGTTTTAACTACACGGCTGTTGTTTCACACCGATCGGGTGAAACCGAGGATACGACTATTTCTGATCTCGTTGTTGCGACGAACTCAGGACAGATAAAAACAGGGTCGCTTTCCCGTACGGATCGGGTCTGTAAATATAACCAACTCCTCCGCATTGAAGAAGAACTTGGAGATAGTGCTATCTTTGCTGGGGAGAAAGTTTTCTATAATTTGGCGGATCTCCGTTAAATGCTTGTATCCATATAACGACAGCCGCTGTGTTGTCCCAAATTACGCTTTTCAGAGGACACTTTATGCGCATTTTTCGTCCTGTCTTATTCGTAATTGCCCTTGCTTTGCTTGTGGTCAGCGTCAGACAATTCATGAATGGTTATAACGACTGGCAACAAGCGCAGCTCGCTGAGGAAGCCTATCGCTCCGAGATACGGGGATTGGAGGCTAAGCGCGATCGGCTAAAGCAACGTGTTGAGATGTTGAAGAATGATGAGTTAACAAAGGAACGGCTCGCCAGAAAACGACTTGGCTATATTCGGGCGGGTGAACGCAAGTTTAAAGTGGTTAAACCTGATGCTGTTAAATGATTTTTAACTCCCTTTAAATTTTACTTGTTTTTTTTCTGTGCGCTGCTATAATAGCGTAGAATTTCGCATAACAGGCAACGACACCTGTTGTGTCAATGGTACCGACCTATTACTCAACGTTCAAAGTAAGGGAGGAGAAACAGAATGTTCGGAAGAAAGAAAAAACAAATTCCAACGATTAGTTCCGGGGTTGCGGGACCGCTTGGGGTGTTGCATCTCCCACGCTTCTGGTCGAAAGTGCTAATGGATGCCAAAGGTGTCCTCCATGAAGATTATCCCGCATGCGGCGCGGGCTTCGATCAGATGGTGTTAGATGGACTCGGACTGGATAAGGATGCTACACTGGCATACATTAGCGACAATTTGCCCTCTTATCCACAGTTTGAAGCGTGGGTCTTGGAACAGAGTGGCGGAAGCCTTGACCAAGCGGCAGTCGATGAACTGAACGCCGCGATTACGGGCTACAATCACGACGATGATACCCGTGGCAGCATCCTTGGTGCAAGCGGTATTAACGACGACGGCTCTATCTTAGACGCTGTTAATCTCAATAATCTTGATGACTGGTATGAACTTCACGCCAACTTAGATTAAACCTTTAGAAATGTTCATGTAGGCGCGGAAAGCGCGCCTACATGAACACACCTCTGTTACCTTCCTAATTATTTTTCCTCTTTTGTCGTTAGTTCAATTCTCGTATCAACAACAGTCCGGAGACGAACAATTTCCACAATTTTCTGCTTCTGTCGTCAGTTCGATTGCTTTACCCGTTGCGGAAGATTCAAGTCCGGCAAGCAGAATTTCAGTAACGTGCCGCGCCGTGTAAACATTTGAGAGTGGCGGCTGCGTCCCTTCACGGATATGTTCGGCGAAATGTGCGTGCATCCCGCTCGGTGCAGCGTCTGAACAATCAATCGCTTTGACATCAACGGGTGCATGTTCACGCGTATAAGAAGTGGGGGTCAATTGACTAAGTGCTGCGCCATCTTTACCTGGCATTGTGAACTTTCCTGCTGTGCCGTGCACACTCCCCTCACCCGTGCGTGCTGGATCGCACCAACTCGTCTCGGCAGTAACAATTCCGCCTGATTTCATTTCAAGCACGAGCGTCGCGACGTCTTCTAATTCGGTCGGTTTGTCGAACGTAGAAACGAAGCCGGTCACCCGTCTGAAGGTACCAAGCATCGCGACAAGACTGGAAACAGCGTAAACGCCCATGTCGAAAAGTGCGCCGACACTTGCCTGTTTCGCGTCGAAAAACCATAGATCGTCGCCTGTTTCCCCGAAGATGTCGCGGATTTCTGCGTAATAGATCTCAGGTCCGCCGTGGCTACTTCGCATTCTCGCCCCGGATACGCGCCCGATTGCATTCTCGGCGATTAATTGGCGAATTTTATAGATAGCGGCGTTGAAATGCGGGAGACACATCACCGTTTTACCGCTGGCTTCGGCGGCTTCGACAAATTGATTCGCTTCATCCATATCGCCGCAGAGCGGTTTCTGCATGAGCACATGCTTGCCTGCCTCCAACGATTTGACACCCCACGAAACGTGCAAAGGATGTGGCGTGCCGACAAGTATTGCATCAAGCGCATCATCAGCGATGATCGCGTCGTAATCCTGTGTCCAGCGGGGTATGTCGAATTCTTGACATTGATGTTTGAGACGGTGTTCGCGTCTACCGCCGATGACACTAATTTCAAAATCAGTGCCTTGTGCGAGATCCGGAAGATGCATCCGACAGACGATACCGCCTGCGCCGATGACACCAAGTTTGAATTTTTGCATTTTTTTAATTTTCCTTCTACGCTACTGTTGGAGCCAAGTATAAAGATCGCGAGCTCGTTCCTACCAGAAGCTGGTAATCTGTAAGCAAGGTAGTTTGTGATTTATACCCAATAGTTTTAAGCCGGTTTGAGCACAACATTGCGGAAGGCAACAGGCCCGTGGTCGCCTTGTAACATCAATGGACCGGCGGTGGCTTCATGTTCTATCACTGCTCCGCGCGTGCAGCCTACGACCTCAACATCTTCATGGGCGATCTGTCCATTCCAGACGATTTTGACAAAGGTAGCATTGGCAGTCTTATTGCCATCAGCATCAAATTTTGGTGCGCGGAAGGTGATGTCGTACGTCTGCCACTCGCCAGGGGGTTTACTTGCATTGACACGTGGTGGTACGCCATCTACCGGCTTATTGTCTATCCAACGACAATACACACCCCCGCAGCTGCCATAGTTGAGTTCCGTTTCACCCCAGCTGTCCAATATTTGGATTTCGTACCTGCCCATGAGGTAAACGCCGGAGTTGGAGCCTTGTGAAACCAGAAACTCGACGTGGAGTTCACAATCGCCGTATTCTGCTTCGGTATAGATGTCGGCGGTTCGTCCTGTGGGACCGTTGTAAAAAATTCCGTCGCCGGTTGTTGTTGCGAGCAGTTTCGGATCATCTGGATTGAGAGCAACACCGCTGGCAGCATCCCATTCATGTTGTGGCGCGCCACCTCGTGCAAGCCAGCCGTCCATGTTTTTGCCATTGAAAAGGTTTATTCCATTTTCGGATTGAGACATCAAGATCCCTCCAATTTTTTCGCAAGTCTTGCAAAATGTTAAGAGAACAGTTTACAGGTTTTCTCTGCTAAAAGGTGTTGACATATTTCAGCAGATAAGGTATGATATTTACTATCAAAGGCTGTTTCGTAAGCGACATAGCCCAACGATTTAAAAGATAAAATGTACGAGGACAATATAACTCATGAAACAGGTTTTCTTATTTTTAGGGTTATCCGTACTGATGGGAACGATTGCCCTTTTTGCGCTTTGTGGCTACGATGAGGTCGGGACACTCCACGCGGCACCTGTAGAAGATGACACATCTAATACAAAAACGCCGTTTGCTGAAGGCTGCGCTAAGTGTCACGGGAGCGAACCTGCTTACCAAGAATGGCAACATGCGGGACACTCACACGCCCTTGTGAACCTGATTGAAGGTCCGTATGAGGTGCAGACATCTTGTCTGAGCTGCCACTCCGCTGGTTACGAAACCTTTAGCGAGCGGGTCTATTCGGGGCATACCTATAACATAGAGACAGCGGTGAATGCTGTTTCTTGTTCTACGTGCCATTCCCATGCGAGCAAATTAGAACACTTATTGGTGCAACCCGCTAAAAAGTTATGTGTCAGCTGCCATAAAATGGACTGCGGTTGTGCGGGTGCTGGCATCGTTCACCAATCCCAATCGGAAATGTTCCTCGGACGCGAGGGGGCCGGTGTGAAGCGGATGCCGTCGCCGCACGTACGCGTGATGAAGAAGCGGTGTGTGCAATGCCACATGGTGAAAGAGGACCCTGAGACTATTGCGAAACACGGGGGACATACATTTGCCGCCGAGTTGTCGGTATGCAGTACTGCGGGGTGTCACGATAGTGCGGATAACAGCATGGAGACGAAGTTGCCACAATATCGTGCTGAGATAGAGGCGAAGATGCAAGCAGTCAAAACGATGCTGGATGCTGCGCCTGACAAAACTTCACAGGACTATCTGGACGCAAAACTGAACTACGACATGGTTAAAGGCGATAGCGGGTATGGGCTTCACAATATGCCGTATGCAAATGCACTTCTTGATTATAGCCTTTCGCTCAAGAGCAAGCTTGAATAGTGAGCGGTGCACATCCGCACTTTACGCGTTTATGAGTTATTACGCCTCCGAATTGAGCGTGGCGCGCAGCGGTACATCTTGGTCCTTCGGTAGATAGTAGCTGAGCGGATCGCTGACGACCCCGATTAATTGCTTCTGGATCGGGTTGCATTTGGCAACGAGTTCGTCAGGCATCGTGATATAATCCATCGGTTTGACCCAGCGATAGGCGTATCCCATGAAAATGGTTTTGCGCGGCATCCCCGACCAGTTGTGTCCGATACCGTGCCATGTGCGTTGTTCAAAGAGGAAAGCATCTCCGGCATTGACATTCATAGAAATAGCACCGCGTGCCCAACCCGTATCTGGATCGGTTGGGGGTCTGCCTGTCAATCGGTTACTTCCGGGTACCAGCACAGTCGCGCCAGAGGCGGGATCGGATTGGTCGCTGATAGCGTAAGCAATCTTAAGCATGATTCGAGGGTGGGGTTCCTGCATTTCGGCATGTGATGTCCCACCGTCACGGTGCAAGCCAATACGGTTTTTTACTTTAGGCGGTGGTTCCTCTTTTGAAGGCAGTACAATCAGATGGGATGTAATCATCTGTACGTTCCAATTCAGCACGCCGTAGGCGAGTGGCACGGTTTTCTGCCAATCAAGGAGTTGAAGGAATGCTTCGTGATGTGTGATACAGTTACGGAGATTCAATTTACCGCCTGCTTCAAGATTCCCTGCGGCTTCTTCTTTGGCGTAAACCTCGTCAACAGCGGTATCAATTTCCGCGACGACATCAGCGGGCAAGGCATTCTTAATCAACAGATACCCGTTATTTTCGACAAATTCCTTGTGCTGTGGTGTAAAGATGGCTGTTTCGGCAGCGTCAGTTATAGTATCCATAAGGTTTATCCTTTAATGATATTGAGAAAGTGGCCTTGATCTGTGGATCAGGATCCTAATCATGCTATACATTATACAGGATGCCCCGAAAAAAATCAAAGCAATTTTATTTTAATAGCATGTGACGTTTGACTTTCAGGATGTGCGTAATCTTAGGCTCCATTAAATGCATCTACGGGCAGACGAACGTATGAGAAAGAGGAAGCACCCCGCGATTTGAAGAGCGAATTGACTTCAGAACCTTATAGATTCAGAGAACCTCCCGAACAAAATAGTCGAAACATTAAGTTTGGCGCATCATGGCGAGCGATTCTACTCGGTACGCTTCTTATTATCCCGAACATGTACTGGATTCTGGACTCTGCTGGGCAAGGGTATCCGACGACTATTTCTCTCTATTTTAACGTCATTTTCTGCGTTTTTGTTATCACGGGTGTTAACCTCGTCTTGATACGGGTAGCCCCTGGGATCGCTATGCAACAGGGCGAATTACTGACGGTTTACGTCATGCTGGCGATTGCGTCTTCGCTGGCGGGCCACGATGTACTTCGCGTCCTGATTCCGATGATCCCGTATGCGTTCTGGTACGCAACGCCGGAAAATGACTGGGTGGACCTGTTTCATCGGTATATCCCGGATTGGATGGCTGTTAAGGAGCGGCTTTTTTTAACGGAGTATTATCGCGGTGAGACAACGTTCTACGAATGGGAAACTGTCCAAGGTTGGCTGACGACAACAGTCGCTTGGGGCGGTTTCCTCTGTGTGATGGTGTTCCTGATGGTGTGTATCAACAGCCTCGTGCGGAAGCAGTGGACGGAACACGAGAAACTGAGTTACCCCATCATCCAATTGCCGCTTGAATTGACAAGCGGTGGTAGAACGAACTTGTTAACGAACAAGATGATGTGGCTTGGGTTCGGGATTGCTGGGGCAATTGACATTCTTAATGGGCTTCATTATCTTTATCCGAGTGTGCCGAGTTTGGGCGGTAGGCTCTACGATTTACGTCCGTTCTTTACACAGAAACCGTGGAGTGCAGTGGGTTGGACCCCTATTGCTGTCTTTCCGTTCGCGGTGGGCATCGCTTTTTTTATCCCGCTTGACCTGTCGTTTTCATGCTGGTTTTTGAATCTTTTTTGGAAGGTAGAGCGCGTATTTGGATATGCCTTATGCGTGCGGGGCATGCCGAAT
>JAPPDN010000578.1:0-9184 GCA_028824575.1 Candidatus Poribacteria bacterium
CGCCTGACCGGTTTGCATCGCATCCGTCGCGAGAAAAATGAAGGAAGCCGTCGGTGTGATTCGGGAGAAATTTACACCGATTGTATCTTGGTGTTTTCTTTCTCGCTGGTAACGTCTATCGAGTTGTGTTGCGAGGGCCTGGTATTTTAACCGAGCCTCTTCTTCAAGCGGTGCCATCTTCTCATTCATTTTTTTGTTGTGTTCCGGACCTATTGTAAAGACGGCAGTCCCACCCTGCGTGGGGTTAGATTTCATCATTTCCGAGAGCACTTCACTCATCATTTTGCCTCTTTCCGCGTCAAGGCCGGCCCGCAATTCTGCTCGCCGCGCTGTTTTTTCTCTGTAGACACTCTCCGCTGTTGAAGTCGGCGCGACGATTTGTGCCGCGAGAAATCCGACACGTGGTAAGATGAGGACAACGAACACCCAGACGGTGAATGCAACGATAAGTGCTGTCTTGGCACTGTCGAAATAGATGGAGATCACCGCCCCCACTGCAAAAAAGACCCCAATGTAGAGCAGCGAGGCGAAGATAAGGCAGAGGATCCGCAGAAAGATGTCCGATTCAGTTAGTGGAAATCCTTGCAAAACGAGCACGAGTAAACCGATGATTACCGAGATTAAGAACGGAAGGATGAAGACGAAGTATCCACCGATGAGTTTGCTCCACAAAAAGATATCGCGTGGCAGCGCATTGGCGAGCGTTATCCGAAGCGTTCCGGCTTCTCTTTCCCCCGCAACGGCATCAAAAGTAAACAATAATGCGAGTAGACTAAAGACGGTTCTGACGACAAACACGAAGTCGAGATGTCCTAAAAGAAAGGCTATTGGCGCGGTAGACAGTGACGCTTCTCCGCGCGTTATGCCGTTGCGGGTCATACCGAGATAACGCGGAAGCGCGGATTCTAAACCTGTCGCAAATACACTTAAAGGGGTCGGTTTAAGAATCAGCTTGGAAACTTCAAGATTCGTATCTGTCGCCAGTTTAAATTTAATGCTCATATCTTCCTGATCCTCACTATTTTCATCTTTGAGGACGTTTTCGTCTTCGAGCGTTTCTTGTTCTTGGTAGTCAATTTGGCGTTTAAGATAATGATGGTAATTGATATGCAAGTTGAGCGGGATGAGCAAAACACACATCAGCAGAAGCGCGACGAACCGGGCACTCAAGATGTGATGCATCATCTCTTTCTGAATTAAGGTCATTAACATGACTGCACCCTCATTCCATGGTAAAGTGTTAGGACTTACGCAATTTTGATTTTAGCACGCACTGTTAAGTGGGGTGCTTGGAAAGACCGCGGATGGTCTCTTGGCACAGGCTAACAGCCTATGCTACAGAAGAGTAGCATGCGGAAGTCCTGAGTATCGTAAAATTTGAAGCAAACGATCGTGTAATGTTGGTAAAGTGATATAGGTAGAACTTCGGTTCTTTTTTTAATTATACGCGATTTACGCTGAAAAGTTTTGAAAACAAATATGGTAAGCACCCACCCTATTCAATTAAGGCCCCAGTAGTTCCATCTATAATGATAACATTGTCGCCGTTACTGAGGCCTTTAAGATCTATTACGTCGCTTAGGCGACGATCTAACTCTATCCACCCGGATGTTTGCGTAGCATCCAACTCGTCAATCACTATAAGACCTGAACCCTTTTCCAAAGAATTAGCGAGCTGCTCCTGCAGAAAATCGGCGAAGGCCTCAGTTTCAGTATCTGTTGTATCAGCGTTCCCAAGCAGTGCGGCAAGTTCCGCGTCTCCGAGTCCGTCAAGAAGCTCCGAGAACTCGTCAAGCGATGTGTCTCCTCCCGCGGTGTCAGTTATTTCGGGTTCGACTTCTTGTTGTCTGTCAAGGTCAGATTCCGTTTCAGTTTCAGATATCGTTGGTGTTTCAGGGAGTGCCTGTTTAGTAAAATTCACTGTTGGTTCAATTTTTTGTGGGGCAGGTGTATAGGGTTCACCAAGGGATTCCTTGAAACGTTGGACATCCCACTTGGCGTAAAAATAAATCCCGACACAAAGTGCGGTCATCAAAATGGCTGTCCTGCCGAGGAGTTTCCAGTAATTCATACTGTTCATAATTTTCTCTCTTTTGGTTGATAGTGTTTGTCTTCATAGATCATCCAAATTTGGTGGATAGATATCAAAGATTAAACCGACTTAAACGTGGTACATAATATCCTTCAGTTGTTAAAGACACAATTTTTCGCGGGATGCTTGCATAATTTTAAAAAAAGATCAAAAAATCTGGATTTTAATCTAAAAATCAGCAAAATTGCTTGTAAGGATGAGAAATGGAGAAAAGCACAAAACATTTGACATTTTTTTTACTTTCATTATAAGATATAGGCAATCTTATAGCGGTTTCTCCCAATCCAACGAAACTGAAACATCAGAACGGTATTCCATTGAAAGTTACTAACGTGAGGTCCCTCCTCACAGTGAACGTATCGGAGGTGAACATGTCACAGAACGATGTTGCGTTGATGGCGCACCTCATGCGCCGCGCAGGGTTTGGCACAACCCGCACCGAACTGGAAGCCTACGTCGAAAAAGGCTATGAAAATGTAGTTGACGACCTCGTCCATCCCGAACGCGGGACCCCCATTGATGAAGATATTTTAGAACGCTATTTCGGTAGTGAAGGCGGTTATGTCGGGACTTGGATCTATCGGATGCTGAACAGCAGATGCCCACTGCAAGAGAAGATGGCACTCTTCTGGCATCATGTCTTTGCAACGGGGCTGAGCAAGAACCAGCACATCCTCGCGTCCACGAACCAGATTGATATGTTGCGGCGCGTCGGTATGGGGAAAATAGGAGACATCCTACTTGAACTCTCCAAAGACCCGGCGATGATTTTCTGGCTCGACAATAACGAAAATCGTAAAGGTGAACCCAACGAGAATTATGGCAGAGAACTCCTTGAACTCTTTTCACTGGGTGTAGGCAACTACACAGAAGATGATATTAAGAACTGCGCGCTTGCTTTTACGGGCTGGACTTTCGGGCAGCCGATTCCGTTGTATCCGCACGGTTATTACGCGCCCCCATTCCTGTTCGTTGAAGAGGAACATGACGATGGGGAGAAAACTTTCTTAGGACGTACCGGGAATCTCAACGGCGATGACATCATCGACATCATTGCTGAGCAACCCGCTTGTGCCAGATTCATCTCCAGACACCTCTACAATTTCTTTGTCGCAGATGAGCCACAGGTACCGTCTTGGAACGTGACACCACCGCAAGATCCGGAGGCTATTGAGACGCTTGCGGACGCGTTCATGGCATCCGATGGAGATATATCGCGCGTCCTTGGTATACTTTTCAATGCTGACTTCTTTAAAGAAGCCCGATTTAAAAAGGTAAAAAGCCCAACAGAACTCGTCACGGGTATTTTGAAACTGGTCGGGACATTCCAGAGCGGTCCAGAACCCGGAATGAATCAATATGGGAGTGCTACGCAATTGATGGGGCAGAAACTGCTCGATCCGCCTACTGTAGAGGGATGGCACACCGGCAAAGAGTGGATTGACGGTGGATTGCTTACCGCCCGCGTTAACTTCGCCGTTCGCGAAGTCAGCGATGCGTCGAAACCGGGCATTCAGGATATTATGACACGATTGAAGCATAATGGAAATCCGCTCTCGCCAGAAGCATTCGTGGAGAGTTGCCTTGAATTTGCCGGTCCACTGGTAGTGGGAGATACCACGCGTCAGTATTTGACCGAATTCGCTGAGGCGAACGGTGAGATCGATTTTAGAGATGATGCTGTTGCAGAGGAGAACCAAACCCTGCTCGTCAGTATGCTCCAATTAATCGTGGCATCAAGAGAGTATCAACTCGGTTAGTTTTTTGTAGCCTTGGACAGAACATAGGAGACATTCACATGCGTACGACGAAGAAAGCTCCGATCCTTGTCGTTGTCCAGCTGACAGGCGGCAACGACTTTATGAATACACTCATTCCGTACACAAGCGGGATCTATCACGATTCGCGACCGGTGGTGGGCATTAAAGCGGAAGATGTGATACCGTTAGACGTAGACGATGCACTCGGCTGGAACCCACACGCTGCTCCTCTCAAAGAGATGTTTGATGCCGGTGATGTTGCCGTTGTGCAGGGGATCGGCTATCCGGATTCAAACCGCTCACATTTCCGGGCGATGGATATCTGGCACACCTGTGAACCCTTGAAAATCGGCGATGAGGGGTGGGTCGGCAGGCTCGTCCGAGAACTCGACCCGCAGAGTCAAAACGTCTTAACGGGTGTCAGTTTCGGGCAGGGGCTCCCGCGCGCGTGTGCACTTGCGGGTATCCCTGTTACCTCTGTCGGTGATTTGGACAACTACGGTTTGATGACGAGCATCGGTGATGCAGCACAGCGTACACAAGCACTTGACGTATTCAAGAAGATGTATGGCAGCACGGTCGGCAGCGGCATCGTGATGGACTACCTCAGCCAAACCGGATTAGATGTCATCAAAGGCGCGGACGAGCTTAAGAAGGCACCGGAGATGTATACCTCCGAAGTGGAATACCCACAAAGTTCCATCGCGAAAAGTCTACGGGATGTCGCACGGGTCCACCTCGCTGATCTTGGTACGCGTGTCTTTTACACGCAGCACGGCGGTTATGACAACCATGCCAACGAGGTGCCGGCGCACCCGCGCCTCCTGAAAGATTTGACAGAGGCGATTCAAGCGTTCTTCACCGATTTGCGGTCCCAAAACGCCTCTGAAGAGATCGTGATGTACGTCTTTACGGAATTCGGTAGACGTATCCGAGACAATGCGAGCGGTACAGATCACGGCACTGGTGGCGGTGCGTTCATCATCGGCGATCGCGTGAAAGGCGGACTCTACTCGGAATATCCGTCGCTTGATCCGTCCCGATGGGTACATGGCGAAGACCTTGAACACACCATCGACTTTCGTGGCATATACGGAACGCTTTTAGAGCAGTGGATGGGTGTTGATCCGACGCACATTGTCGGGGGGAACTTTGAACAGATTCAGCCCTTTTCAGTGTAGAGGTTCGGTAACCGAACCCCTACAAACTTGCTATTAAATGACGTAGGACAACGGGGGAGGCATATCATGGGCAGACCTTATGGCTTGCTGCGTGCCGGGTTTCCATTTCATAAGACCCTAAGCATGCGGCGCACAACGAATTTTCCAATCGACATCGCAATCGGAAAAGAGGGACGGATATATATTATGTGCCGGAGCGACGGCACTGCGATGATTCGCAAATATACTGTTGAGGACGAGGATCGCGGTACAATGGGCGGTTACGGGCAGGGCGAGGGGCAATTCACATGGCCCGTGACGATTATCTCCGACAGTGAAGAAAACCTCTATGTGTCCGATGAATATCTGCATCGGATCGTCGCCTTTAATAGTGAGGGTGAGCACATCGGCACATGGGGCGAACACGGCACCGATCCGGGACAACTCAACGGACCCGCGGGTATCGCTTTTGATCCCGATGAGAATCTCTATGTCGTTGATAGCCTAAGTCATCGGGTGCAGAAATTCACAAAGGATGGCAAGTTCCTCCTCGGATGGGGCGGTTATGGCGATGGCGAAGGTGAATTTAACATGCCGTGGGGTGTTGCTGTAGATGAACTCGGCGATGTCTACGTTGTGGATTGGCGAAACGATAGGGTTCAGAAGTTCAATGCCGAGGGAGAATTTCTCTTCGCCTTCGGTAAATCCGGTAGCGGCAACGGCGAATTCAACCGTCCTGCCGGGATTGACGTTGACCAGCACGGCGATGTCTATATTGCTGACCGAGGCAATGACCGCATTCAACTTTTCAACGCTGAAGGTAGGTATGTGCAGAAGTTTCTCGGCGATGCCACGCTGTCAAAGGTATCACAGGCTTACATGATGACGAACGCGAGTCCAAATCGGATGCGAGACATGGCGGATCTGGAACCGCAGAAATACTTGCGTCAACCGAAATCCGTTGCAGTCAGTGACGAGGGATTGATGTTTGTGCCGGACTTTGGCTCCTATCGGGTTCAGGTTTATCAGAATATGGCAGTGCCGTTGACAGAGCAGGAATTTAGCCCACCGCGCCGGTCGGTTACGCTGCATCAGGAATGAGACCTCGCCATCGAAGCCAGAAACAAATCAAAAGCCAAGCGTGTCTTCTATACGCTTGGCTTTCTTGTGTACCAAGTGATGAAATTGATTGTTTAAGTCAACGAAGAGTGTGAAGTTTGTGTTAAATCGTAACACCGATATTAAGGGGAGGTCTAAACGACTGCATGAAGATACAATTCGTCATCGTTGTGTTTGTGTTCATCATGCCGGCATTTGCTTTGGGGCAAA
Source organism: Candidatus Poribacteria bacterium (assembly GCA_028824575.1). Classification (GTDB taxonomy): domain Bacteria; phylum Poribacteria; class WGA-4E; order WGA-4E; family WGA-3G; genus WGA-3G. The sequence goes on from JAPPDN010000578.1 coordinate 6,342, forward strand.
CGGGTGATATTGAAGGGACAGTCTATCAGCAAAGCACAGGAAAACCACTTGAAGGAGCAGGTGTTCATATCCTCAAGACAGATCACCGCCAAAAGACTAATGAAAATGGGAAGTTTCGATTCACCGGAATTCCTATAGGAACTTACACTCTATCTGTTTCACATCCAAACTACAAAACACCGAAAAAAATCACAATTGAGATAAGCGCAGGTAGGACTATTCAAGGCAAAATCTACCTTGGACCCGCGTTCCAATTAGAAAAATCTACTGCGACAGGAGATCTTGAAGGCACTGTCTATGATCGTGATACCGGTGCGCTATTAGCAGGCGCGGAAGTCTATATTGTTGAAATTGAGAACCGTCAGGAAACCAAAAGAGATGGAAAATTTCGGTTCACCGACATCGCTCCCGGAACTTATACTCTCTCAATAAAACACTCCGCTTTTGACACACCAACGGAAACCACTGTTGAAATCAGCGCGGGAGATACAACCCAAGTCAAAATATACTTGGGGCCAGTTTTCAAACTGGAAACAATTATTGTGGAAGGGAAGCGCCTGTTACCTACTATCAGTCGAAAGGAGATACGCGGATCAGAAATTAGACGTATCACAGGCACTGGTGCTGATCCACTCAAGGCATTGACAACACTTCCGGGTATCGGCATTCCGAACGATGTCTTTGGGATTCTCTATATTCGCGGCAGCGAACCGGGGTCTACACTCCACTATTTTGACCGCACACCGTTGGGGTATCCGTTCCATTTTGGAGGACTTTTTTCAACAATTTATTCGGGTGCGATTGATGATATTCACATTTATGCGGGTGGTTACGGTGCGGAATTCGGATTGGATTCGCAATCGGTTATTGATATTTATTCACCAGATTGGATGGAGAAAAAGAGGGCTGGTGTCGTTGATATTAACATACTATATCCTCAAGCTTACATTCAAACCAAGGTTGGTAAGAAAGGTTACGCCTCCGCGGCTGCCCGACGCGACCTCTCAGGTCTCATCTTTAACCGCTTCTTTAACTTTACACTTCCTCAGTTTTCTGATTATCAACTCAAGTTTGTTTATCGACTCACCGACAAGCATCAGCTGACACTCAACGCTTTAGGGGCAACAGATCATTTTGATTTCTCTAATTTCATATTTGATGATACAGAGGAAGATAGTAATTTTTCTGCCTATTACAAAAACGGTTTTGATAGTGCAGGCATTCATTTCCGGTCAGAATTTACAGAAAAATTCATATCCCATCTGTCCTTAACCCGTTCTTTCAACTTTCTCAATGTGCAGTTTGGCTCTCCTTTTGATATTGATGAAGGTCCGACGCGAGAAGGAGTATTCTCTGACATAAAGACCAATGTGCCAGCCTATCAGTTTCGGACAGATATTGCCTACAAATTAACAGACAACTTCCAGTTTGAACCCGGTTTTCTTTTATCGTACAGTCCTGCCGACAGTTTTTCATATTCCACCCGTGCATTCGCGGATGAAGATTCTGATGATGGCGAACTGGTTGGGAGTAGATCGTTTAATGAATTCAGTTACCCGTTTCGCCGTGCTGAGGGTTATCTTCAAGGACGTTATGATCCATTTTCATTTTTATCACTCGCGCTTGGCGTGCGGTTCGACTATCTGAATATGACAGACGAACTCTCAACGCAGCCGCGAGCAAGCATGAGCGTCAAACTACCGATCGGTTCCAACATCCGCCTCGCCTACGGTCAGTACGAGCAAAGTCCGTTAGCATATCAGGTGCTAAAGGATGGCGGAAACCGATCCCTAAAATCGAGTGTGGCCAGGCATTATATTATGGAATTGGAACATAAATTCGCGCCGCAAACAGAATTCAAGTTTGCCACCTATTACAAAGACCTCGAAAAATTGGTATCACGAAATATTGATCTGGACGCGCTTATCGATTCCCTTGAAGATGCAACTGTAGATGTTCCTTCTATTAACTATCTCAACCAAGGTGATGGTTTCGTTAGTGGCGTAGAGGTTTTCTTGCGGCATCGCATCAAAGATAGATTCTTTGGCTGGATTTCGTATGGGTACACACATGCCGAACGCCGGGAACATCCCAACAATGCCTACACACCTTATCTGTTTGATCATAGCCATATTGTGAGCGTTGTTGCAAACTATAACCTTACCCACAATTCCGAAATAGGGATGAAATGGCAGTATTTAAGCGGAACTTCGGCAGTGCCAATGGGCGCGATTTTCCAAATTCAAGACCCTGTTACGCTTGGCATGAACAAGATTATTTCTGATAACTTGGACGCTATTCTTGAAACTGAATTACCTCCCTACCACCGATTAGATTTAAGGTGGAGTCGCAAGAGTCGGTATTTTGGCTTGCCTGTCACCGAATTTATTGAAATATGGAATGCCTATTTCTTTTTACACCAAAACAGTATGAGATTAGGCGTTTCCAATCGGGTTTTAGATGTGATTGAAAATATCGCTCCTGAAGATTTTACCGAATATTTCAATCCAGCAACCTTAGAATCAATAAAGATCCCCCAAATTCCTTTTTTAATATCCTTTGGCGTTATCTATGAATTTTAGTTTAGCAATCTTGAGACAACATATTTTTCTGAGATTTCTCATAATTGCTCTAAACCTAATAATCATGAACACAAAGTCCCTATACGCACATGAAAATGCGTAGATACTTTGAAGATTGTCCGTTTTGAGAAATATCAGTTTTAAAATTAGTTGATGAAAATCTATCACCAATCCCAATAGGAGTTATTCAGTTGAAGCAAAGTTTTTTCTGCTTGTTCATAGTTTTTGTGTTTTCAATATCAGCATTTGCACAAACCGGTG
>JAPPDN010000578.1:9194-16616 GCA_028824575.1 Candidatus Poribacteria bacterium
CGAAGCACAGAGAAACCCTTGGCGGAAGCGAATGTCCATATTACTAAAACAAAACAGACCCAAAAAACCGATGAAAACGGTGTCTTTCGATTCACAGAACTCCCCGAAGGCACCTATACCTTTGTTGTTACACATCCGCTTGAAACCACACCTACCTCAATCTCGGTTGACATTAGCAGCGGTGATACCACCGAAGTCAAAATATACTTAGGCGAGGCAGTAAAGTTAGAAACAATTGTTGTAGAGGGGAAACGTCTGCCGCCGACGATCAGTCGCAAAGACATCCGCGGGAGTGAACTCCTGCGTATCCCCGGTACTGCCAACGACGCACTCAGGGGGTTGACGACACTTCCAAGCATCGGGATTCCAAACGATTATTTTGGCGTGCTTTATATCCGTGGGAGTGAACCGGGGTCTAACCTCTACTATTTGGACAGGACACCACTGGGATATCCATTTCACTGGGGCGGTTTACTGTCAACCATCAGCTCAGAGACGATTGAGGATATTGACATCTACGATGGTGGGTATGGTGCGGAATTCGGATTGGATTCGCAATCGGTGCTTGACATCCACGCCCGCGACAGCATTGAAGAACGGTTTGATGGAAAATTTAACCTCAATATTTTCTATTCTGAAGGGTTGCTTGAAGGGAAAATCGGAGAGAAAGGCTATGTTTCTGTCTCAGGACGGCGGAGTTACTATGATCTCATCGCCGGACCGCTTTATGAAAGCCAGACAGGTGGCACACAACAGTTCCCTTTCTCTTCTGATTATCAATTCAAGTTTGCTTATCCGATCACTGAACGTCACTATCTGACAATTAATGCCTTCGCTGCGACCGACCATTTTCATTTTGAAGCAGAAGAACCAGACGATGAAGTAGACATTGACCCAATTGACTTTACTACCTTTTTTAACAACGGTTTCAACGGACAGGGTATCCATCTCCGTTCAAACTTCACCGACACTCTCACATCCTATTTGTCCCTTACCCGTTCATTCAATTATCTTGATATAGACGCAGATATCATTTCCTCAGAGACTATCGTTACAGATGAACACGGTGAACTCATCGCTAAATCTAAAGATTTGATTAAGTATAACTTAAAGGTTAACGTTCCCGTCTATACCCTCCGCGAAGACGTGTCCTACAAACTAACGCCTACACTCCAACTTGAGCCCGGGTTTCTCCTGGCGTTCAGTCCGGCAAACAGTACGGAGCATTCCAGTTTTCCGGCATTTGAAGAAGAAGTGCCAGATGACGAGACAGTGATCGAATTGCTTGAAACAGATCCAACAAAAGTAAGATTTGATGATGATGGAAATGCCCGGATACGTAGTACGAAAACAAGAGATTACGAATTCGGACACGATTTGCAACGTGCTGAGGGTTATCTCCAAACACGATACGATCCGCTGCCAATGCTTTCAGTTGCTTTAGGGGTTCGGCTTGATTACTTGGATGTGATAGAGCAGCTTTCGGTTCAGCCGCGTGGGAGCATAAGTATCAAACTCCCGATCGGTTCTAATCTCCGTTTCGCTTATGGACACTACGAACAGAGTCCACAACTGTCTCAATTGCTATCAGAGAATGGGAATCCAGCGTTGAAATCGAGTCTTGCTCGGCACTATATCATGGAGTTGAAACAGGAGCTCTCCTCTCAAACAGAGTTTGAGTTTGCAACGTATTACAAGGACTCAGAAAAATTGATAACTGAGGATGATGTATCAAATTTCCTCAATCAAGGGACTGCTTTTGTTGGCGGCGTAGAGGCGTTTCTACGGCATCGGATCCCAGATAAGTTCTTTGGCTGGATTTCGTATGCTTACACGCACGCTGAACGCCGCGAGAACCCAACTGTCGCTTATCAACCATATCTCTTTGATAACACACACATCGTTAGCATTGTGGCAAACTATAACTTCAATCCCGATTTCGAGATTGGTGCGAAGTGGCAGTACTTAAGCGGAACATCCGAGGCACCAATTAGTACATTGATTCTTATTCAAGATCCTGTGACGCGCGGGTTAAATCCACTCTTAGCAGGTCTCGACCGGGCTTTGAGTGCCGGACTAACACCCTATCACAAATTAGATTTACGCATCAGCCATAAATGGAACATTCGGGGTGTGAAGATCGGAGGATTCATTGAAGTGCTGAATGTCTACAATCGTAAAAATACCATCAAGTTTGTTCTTGAAGAAGGGACATTTGAGGTTCAGGGTGGGGAACTTGAAATTGAAGCACAAGAAGTCGGCGAAGGCAGCCAACTTCCGTTGCTGCCGTATTTTGGTTTGACGCTTGAATTTTGATTAGGACTTACGCAAGGCACAATGAATCTTATGTCAACCGAAAATTCAATTAAACGTTGAATTATTGTATTAGTACGCCAAGCGGAGGTCTAAGCAACTGAATGAAGTTACGATTTGTCATAGTTTTGTTTGTGTTTATTGTTCCAGTATCTGTTTTAGCCCAAACAGGTGATATTGAAGGAACGGTCTATCGGCAAGGCACCGGGAAACTGCTTGCAGGAGCGGATGTCCGCATTACCGAAACGGGGCAAACCCAAAAAACCGATGAAAACGGTGCCTTCCAATTCACAGAACTCCCCGAAGGCACCTATACCTTTGTTGTGACACATCCGCTTGAAACCACACCTACCTCAATCTCGGTTGCGATCAGCAGCGGGGATACCACCGAAATTAAAATGTACTTAGGCGAGGCAGTTAAATTAGAAACAATTGTTGTAGAGGGGAAACGTCTCCCGCCGACGATCAGTCGCACAGAAATCCGCGGCAGCGAACTCCTACGTATTCCGGGTGCTGCCAATGACGCACTCAAAGGGTTGACGACACTGCCGAGCATTGGCATTCCAAACGATTATTTTGGGGTTCTCTATATCCGAGGTAGTGAACCAGGCTCCAACCTCTATTACTTGGATCGAACGCCATTGGGTTATCCATTCCATTGGGGTGGGTTGCTTTCGACAATCAGCTCAGAAACCATTGAGAGAATTGACATCTACGCGGGTGGATATGGCGCGGAATTCGGATTAGATTCGCAAGCCGTGCTCGACATCCACGCCCGCGACAGCATCGACGAACGATTCGATGGGAAATTTAACTTGAACATTCTCTATTCTGAGGGGTTGCTCGAAGGTAGGATCGGAGATAACGGCTATATTTCTGTCTCTGGACGGCGAAGCTACTTTGATTTCATCGTAGGCCCGATTATTGAAAGCCAGACAGGATCAGAGCAACAATTCCCTTATTTTTCGGATTATCAGTTGAAGTTTGCTTATCCACTGACTGAAAAGCATCATCTGACCCTTAACGCATTTGCCGCAACAGACCATTTTGACTTCAAAGAGGGAGAAATAGAAGATGATATAGACGCACACCTTGAAAGAGCTACCTTCTATTTCAAGAACGGTTTTAACGGACAAGGCATCCACCTCCATTCAAATTTTACCGACAATTTTACATCCCATTTTTCATTTACACGCGCCTTCAATTTCCTGAATGTAGACCTTAAAGATCCTGATGTGGTGTCTTATGAATTGGAAAACGGCGATTTTAAACTGGAGGACGGTAAATTAGTAGCGGAAGAGATCATCTACAATTCCTATGATGTGAAGGTCAAGGTGCCGGTCTACACACTCCGTGAAGGTGTATCTTATAAGTTTACATCTACGCTTCAGTTTGAAGTGGGTTCTCTTTTATCGTTTAGTCCCGCTAATAGTTTTGAGGACAGCAATATTTATGAATATGAACCCGTCGGCGAGGATATTGAGATAAGTGTTCCGATTGTTGAGAATGGAGAGGTGATTGGAGAAAGCGTAACAAGGCGACCGGCACGCTACGAAGTAACAGAATTGGAAGAAACACACTACGAGTTTGGACACGATTTTTACCGTACCGAAGGTTATCTACAAGCACGATATGATCCATTATCTTTCCTTTCAATAGCACTTGGGACTCGGTTAGATTACCTTAATTTAACTGAGCAACTCTCCGTTCAACCGCGCGGGAGCATAAGTCTCAAACTCCGCAGCGGTTTTAATCTTCGTTTTGCTTACGGACATTATGAACAGAGTCCTAAACCGTATCAGATACTATCAGAGAACGGAAACGCAGACTTGGAATCGAGTCTTACACGCCACTATATCATGGAAATAGAACATGAACTCACCGATCAGACAGAATTTAAGTTTGCTACATATTACAAAGATAGCCAGAAGTTAGTAACGGAGGATGAAGTTTCAACACCCTCCGAAGGGCAACCGACTTCTACCGGTGGGAGATTGGCAACAGAGGCACAGATTTCAAATTATCTCAATCAAGGATCTGCGTATGTTGGCGGCGTAGAGGCGTTCCTGCGGCACCGGATCCCCGATAAGTTCTTTGGATGGATCTCTTATGCCTATACGCACGCTGAACAGCGTGACTATCCGAAGGCAGCTTACCAACCTTATCTTTTTGACAACACACATATTCTTAGCATTGTCGCCAACTATAATTTCAGTGCCAATTTTGAGATTGGGGCAAAATGGCAATATTTGAGTGGCACCTCTGCAGTACCTATCAGTTCTCTGGTACTCATTCAGGATCCGCTGACACGCGGGTTGAATCCGTTGTTGGCGAGTGTTGACGAAGAATTAACTGCTGAATTGACACCGTATCACAAGTTAGATTTCAGAATAAGTCGTAAATGGAATGTGCGAGGCATGAAAATAGGTGGATTCCTTGATGTTTTGAACGTATACAACCGCAAAAATACGGTGAAATTCTCTTTTAAGGAAGCAACGATTGAGGTGCAGGGAGAGGAAGTTGAAATTGAAGCGTGGGAGTCCGAGGAAGTTTCGCAACTTCCGCGTATTATTTATGTTGGGCTAACACTTGAATTTTGAGGGCAGAGATTTGTGATTTAAATGTTCCTCTGATATAATACCGCTGTAGTAGGGGTTAGGTCACCTAACCCCTACAAAAGAAGCGTAAGCGGACGACAAAAGGAGTAGGTATGAAAATCTTGACTATCTTTGGTATCTGTGTTCTGATGCTCGCCGGTTGTACAAGTGTCGAGTACCAAAAGATGCAAGCGGAACGAGATCAGTTGCTCAAGAATTATGAGGACCTCCGCGAAGAAAACAGTGAACTGAAGGTAAAAGATCGTATAACCGGTACACTCCTCGGGAAGTGGAAGTTTCTGAACCTTGAAATGGCAGAAAGCGGTGTCACCCAAGAGGTTGCGGAAGCCAAAGCCGCACTTTACGCCCTTGAACTGAGAAATCTCACACTTGAATTCTTTGAGGAAAAAGGTATCTACCATTACCGAGGGAAAAAAGGCGGCACAGAGGTCTTCGGTCAATGGACTGTGGTTACGATTCGGTACGGCGATGAACCGTTCCCGTTCATCCGATTCGTCAGGCGCGCGGGGCCAGAGCTGGAAAAATTACTTTTCGCAGCAACTGAGGATGGAAGGGCACTTGGATTGTCGAGCGCGCCGGGATTGGATGCAGCGCGGGATATGAGTATTTCGGTTACATCTGACAGACTATATCTCACAATGCACGGTAAGATGCAATCAGGTCCGGCTGGTTGGGTACAGAGTGGTGGCGTGCGTTGTTATTTTGAGAGGATTGAGCAATGAAAATATTAGGTGCCTTTGGTTTGATTATACTGGTTTTCGTAGGCTGTACCTCGGTGGAATACCAGCAGATGCAGAACGAACGAGAGCAGCTCCGTGCGGCGTATGAGGAAGCCCGGATAAAGAATGATAAAGGGAGCATCAAGAACAGGGTTGCGGACGAAGTGCTTGGGACATGGCAGTTCCTTGGTATAGAGGTCTTAGAAAGCGATTTGAGTAATGAAATTGTGCGCGCTGCTGTTGCTCTTGATGAATCGAGTCGTAAAAACTTGACGGTCCGATTTTTTGAACAGAACGGCATGCGTTTTTATGAGGGTAAGAACGGTGGTATTAGGGTTACCGGTGAATTCTCGATCTACGTTGAGCGGATCGCTGAGATTCTATATCCAGAGCTTGGTATGAATCAGAGCTCAGGCATTAAGCCTGGAGAGTTTTTATTTAATCGCCCGGGAGTGTTCGGTGGTCCGCCCGGATCATCCAATGTTTTAATTTCTGTGCAGGGGAATCAACTTCACTTGACATTAGGCGCGGGTGTATCGCCGTCTCCGACACCTGATGGTTGGGTACAGAGCGACGGCATCAGGTATTCCTTCAAACGGGTCGAATAAAAAATCAGAAAGTAGAGGAGGAAAATTGCGATGAAAACGTTAATCATGTTCGGTATTTTAATGATGGTTTTTACGAGTTGTGCGATCTTTACGCCGCAAGAGACACAGGAGGAGCGACGGCGTTTGCTTGCGATGCGTGACGCTGCGCGCGAGCGGCACAATCCAGAAAGGGTTAAAGACGCTGTAAAGGAGCTTCTCGTCGGTAAGTGGCAGTATGTGGAGTTGGAGGTTGAAGAAGGCAACGTTTATGCACAGAGAGCAAAACCGGTACCGCAACAGGTGATGGATTCGCTAAATACTGATATAGAGGGACTTGCTAAAGGTGTTACTGGTGAACAAACAGCGGCACCTAATGCGGCTGAACAGGCGACACCACCAAATTCAAACACCGCCACGCCAGGAAAAGACAAACAGGAATCGGAGGTAAACCAACAGAACCCACAAGGAGAGGCGACGCGCCTGCCATCTATTGAAGTTAGAGATGAAAAGTCAAATCAACGGATATTGGGGGCGAAGGCTGCACTCGTTGCGTCTACCCGCAAAAATCTCATCCTTGAATTTTCAGAGGATCGCAGTTCTTACTATTACAGCGGTAGCAATCGCGGCACGAACGTCACCGGGCAGTGTTATGTTACCACGAAGCGATACGGAGACGATCCGCTCACATTTATCCGTTTTAATCAGCGGACGGGACCAGAATTGCTTGAATTCCTTTTCGGTTCTGAACCTGTAAAACAGATAGCTGCGAAGGAAAAACAGAAACGAACCAGGATGATACAGAGCAGAAAAATGGGAATACAAGGGGCGCGGAAAGCTGCTGCGAGACAGGCTTCTTACTCAATCGCTTCAATGGCAGGGATTACGGTGACGGATGATACACTCTCTTTAGTCCTCTATGGGGATATGGAATTAACCCCAACGGGTTGGATGCGAACAGGAGGGTTGAGATGCACTTTCAAACGGATCGAATAAAGGTTTCGCTTTGCAAGCGGCTTTAGGGGAACACATGAAGATTTTCATATCATTCAGCATCCTGATTCTGGCATTCACGGGTTGTACTTCTGTAGAGTACCAGCAGATGCAGAACGAACGAGACACCCGTCGTGAGGCGTATGAGGATGCCCGGCGAAAAAAATTTCACAAACGCAGCCGAAACCTTGTAGC
>JAPPDN010000155.1:0-894 GCA_028824575.1 Candidatus Poribacteria bacterium
TCACAGTTCAGACTTAATAGCACGAGAATCGAACGAAAATCACTAAAATTGACACTTATGATGGTGCGGTTCGGAAACCACACCATAGGTGTCAATTTAGTCCCGTAGGTTGGGTAGAACGGATGCAACCAAAACCCTCCAAATCAGAGAAAAACACGACTTGCTCCTGATACACCACAGCCACCAGAAACCGAGTGAAACCCAACACTTTGGCTACCTTGATGGTTCCGAGCCCCTGACAGTGTAAAGTTGGGTTTCACTCCGTTGATGAGTAGATATAGTGGGATATCAGCTTTCAGGTGTGTTTGACCTACCAACAGTCCACTTCTCAACGCCGTTCAACCCAACCTACGGGACTTTCCCAAGGTGAATAAGTTTGTAGAAATCCGGTTCGGTTGGAATGCAGATCGCATTTGGGTGTGTACACCGCAAAACCACACCATAGGTGTCAATTTAGGGATTTTTCATGGCGTTTTAGGCACTGTAGATATAAACATGCCACCCTTACAGGGTTGGATCCTCTTGTTGGACATTTTTCTATAAACATAATGTCCCCACGGGACTGAAGAGGGTTTCAAAGTCTTCAAGGTTTTCGCGTCGTATCCGGTTCGGTTAGGAAACCGAACCTACCGGTCTGGGGCCCCCAACGGTCATTTTTTCTTAAATTGACACTTATGGTGGCATTGAAGTGCCCACATATTTTCGGATTTTACGATAATTTACTGATTTTTCTTTGACTTTTTTGCTAATTATGGTATATTGCCATAATATGAACGCATTAAAAGATATTATTCAACGTTGCCACAAACGGCACAACGCACTGCTTCGACAACGAAGGACGGTGATAACACCCGCGTTGTATAAGCAGACACCTTATCATATTAAGGTCCGGTG
>JAPPDN010000155.1:904-16556 GCA_028824575.1 Candidatus Poribacteria bacterium
TTTATGCCGATAGGACACGCCCCTACAAATGACCGCGGACCGAGGGATTTTGGTGGCGCTCGATTCCTAAAACGTCAAGGCATCAGCGACTGGCCAGACAGAAGGTGGTATGCTTCATGGGGGATTCAGATATATACCGGGATTCCCTCGGAACGCAATGGTGCCCGCTGGCACGACTTTTATTTTCCCTATCAAGCGGTGTGTGCAGCCCCCGATGCCGTTTTAACTTGTGTTGAGGCACTCCTTAAAACGACTGCGAACCCACTGTTGACGCTCACAAAATCGGGTGGCCTCCGTTTCTCTTGCAGAGTCCCGGACTACCTCCATCCGAGCACGGGTGCGGCAAAGGCTTACATCTACAAATATGCACCCACCGTGGAAGATCCACACCGGCGAGACGTGTATCTTGAAATCCGCGGCGAAAAAGGTTACAGCCGTTGGGATTCGCGTTACGAGATCCTCTGTGGCGATCTGTTAAATCCACCTGTCATCACCAAAGAGGTGATCTTTACACCCATTGATGCCCTCCGTGCTGCGCTTCACGAACCTGGCCTCCTTGGAGAAGCCCATCTCGAAGCGCTGTTAGAAGCTACGACTGTTGTGCCAGCCTCCATCGGTTCAAAGAATCTTAATCTCGCTAAAGACGCATTGTTGCAGCGCGGTTTTTCTTATCTCCGAGAAAATGCCGGTTTTCATCACTGGATCCAGCACTACAGCGAGCATGATGACACATACGTGTCGCTATGGGAGGACCAAGGTATTGTGTGGCTGCGTGCATCTACGCCGAACACAGGACTGCCTACGAGGGCTACCGCAATAACAGATATATGGAATGACACCGGTATTACGCCGCCAACATCTGCTTCGGCACTACCTATCAGCGATAAAGTGCTTGCAGTGCGAGCGGGGCAACTGAGTCCATTGGGAATAAAACGTCCACCGCCGGTGCTTTATCAACAGGCAAATTCAAAAAAGGCTTATCAAACGCTTGAAGCACATGCGACGCAGATGCAGCAGATTTACGAGAAGAAAACCCGCATTATCGGTATCACCGCGGAAACGGTGCCAAGTATCACTTCTGCAGTAGAAGCGTACCTCCTCAGCGGCGGCACTACTTGCTTAAACATAGCAGCAGACCCCAGCTTCGCAGAAGCAGTAGAAGCGCGGTATCATGCCCTAAAACTGCCGTCTTCTGCCCGATGGCGCGGAAAGATGTACCGCTGGGAACAGGCGAAAGACATACCAACTGACGAACGCATGGCGAATCCATTTCAAGCAGGCAACCTATGTGAGGACCCCGAACGGTGTCGCGCCATTGAGGCAAAAGGCGGGAAAGCACGGGAGTGTATCTGTCCGAAGTGTCCAGTCCATACAGAATGCCAAGCGCGGGGATACCTATCACAACTGCGCACACTCAAACACGTCAAGGCACAGATATCACCGATTGACAAACAGTTTTTCGATCCGCAATTCACGGAAATGCTTGAACACATTCTTGATCCTGTGAATGAAACAGAACGTGTCTGTATCCTTGAAAAGAGGCACGTGGAAATAAGTCTCCTGTTTCTTGAGTCCGTGCTATTAAAAGATGTATTGGAGAAGTGGGCTGTGAATTGGTACAGGCGTACTTTAGGGAACTTCGCCACATCCTTATTGCGTGCCTTGGAAACCCATGGTGAACCGAATGGAAGTGCTGTTGGACGCGTTCGCTCGGTGGTAGAGGCGTTTCAACAGTACGAAGAAGAGATTGTTCAGCAGATGTGTCACATTAATGTCCCAGGCAAAGTGGTAACACAGAAAACGGTTGACGATGAGACCGGAAAGGAATTGTCACACTTTGCGATTGCGTTTGAAGGCGGCACTTCTGCCTGCATTCCTTTGGACACTCACGCCGAAGATAGACTCACGGAGAAAGGGGTGCCTTGCTTTTCACTTGATGCGTTTATTCCGAATGCAGATATCGAAATCCCGATGCGGATGGCTGAAGCGATTACGTTGGGTGTTCTCGACACCGAGACTGTGGAGAAGATCCAAGCGTTTCCGACTGTGTATCACGATCCAAACTGGACGCTTTGGCATCAACTCAAGCGCTTCTTTGCGCATTACCCGCGCGATGTCGATGCGCCGATGCGTTGGAGCGATAAAGTCCTGCAGTTCTATGTGCCACCTATTCTCCATCCGAGTGTCAAACGTCTCTTGTTAATGGCACCAACACTTTCCGAACGACATCTTTGTAGGGTGTTCCCGGGTGAAGCCATTGAGGTCGTTCATACGGAACCGACAGCATGGGTTCCGGGAAACCAGGTTTTTCAGATCCGCACAGACATCTATTCGCTGCGTACACTTTTAAACTACGACACCGATTGGGACGCTCTGAGCTTGTCTAAAATCGGTGAGCGTCTCTTTTTGGGTATCCGTGCAGAAATTGACAGAGACCCGAGCGTTAAGCACGCCATTATCGCTAATACTTCAATTACGGAGCAGTTAGCAGACCTTGAAGAAAAGGAGAATGTCTGTTTCGTAGCGAAATTCAAAAAATCTGATAGAGTGGACCTCGATTTCCAAGCGGCAGACATTGTATGGATCGTCGGCACACCGAGATGGAACGAATCTGAGTTGTGGTTTCAAGCGCAGATATTGTTTGGAAACGATACCGAACCGCTCCATTATGTCGGAGAACCCGATTCGCGGTATTACAAAGACGAACGCATCCAGAATCTGCTTCAACAGAATATTGTCGGCTTACTCACACGACTTATAGGGCAGATAGGATTGAACCGCTGGACGGATAAGAAGGTGATGCTGCTCACGAGTTGTGCACTCCCGAACATCACCGACAGACCTGAAACACGCCTTTTCGACTGGGAAGATTTCGAGATTGCTGGCGGTTTTGACAAACTTCCTGAAGTCATCGCGACACGCGAGGGCTTTGAAGCCGAAAGTGCCAAGTTAACTGCCGAATCCAGCAGAGAAGAAGTCGAACGCGTCTTGGGATGTTCCTCGCGGCAAGCGAACCGTCTGCTGTACAAACTTAGGGGTGGTAACATTTCGCGTGTCAGTTTCCAAGAACAAATCCTCACGCTTCTTGCTGATGGTGAGAAAAAAGCATCGGAACTCGTTGAGGCTATTGGGAGTAGTCCTCAGTCGGTAGGCAATGAACTTAGGCGTCTTGTAGATATTGGCAAGATTACAAGGGTTAAAAGGGGTGTGTACGCACTCAAAACAGAGTGAAACTGAACACAGAGCCATTCAATTGTCACATAACTCCGATTTTTTCCTACACATTTCTTCCCGGTAGGAGCGAGCTGTGCTCGCGATCCCTCCGCGAAAATGCCTGAAAAACCGAAAACTGAATGGCTCTGAACTGAACACTGATTTTCTTGACAGGGAAAAGAAAATCGCGTATAATATCAATTAATTACGGGACGAATGGAGGCGTATTTTAATGTTTCAAACAAAGTTTTATGTAGGTATCTTGGCTGTTAGCGTTATGACAGTCATTTTGATTACAGCAGCTTCAGGGGAGAAAGCAGTGACAACTCCAGACACACTAAAAGTAGGAATGATCGCCCCCGACTTCACATTGAAAGATGAAGCGGGTACTGAGCGGAGTCTCAGCGACTACTTAGGAAAAAAGAATATCATTCTCGCATTTTATCCAAAAGATTTTACTGGTGGCTGAACAGCCGAACTTTGCTCGCTCCGGGATAATTTGAGCGAGATAGAAGCAACCGAGAGTGTCCTTTTCGGTGTTAGTGTTGACGATGTCAAATCACATAAACGGTTCAGAGCAGAACAAAAATTTGGATTTTCGCTGTTAGCGGACACCGAATTTGAGGTAAGCAAACAGTACAGCGGTGTTATGGAAAGGTTCAACGCCTCAAAGCGGACAACTTTCATCATAGACAAGGCGGGATACATCCGCGCCATCGACACAGAAGTTAACGTCAAAACGCACGGTGAAGATGTTGCTGTGCTGCTTAAGAAAGTGCTCCCGAAGATAGAAGTTGGGCAACCGGCACCCGATTTTATTGCGGCTGATAGCACAGGCAAAAGTTATCAGCTCAGCGAGTTAATTGAGAAAAAGAATGCTGTACTATCGTTTTATCCGCGTGATTTCGGACGTGGCTGAACGGCGCAAGTTTGCTCGCTCCGTGATGAGTCGAGTCATTTAGCAAAATACGATGCCCAGATTTTCGGGATCACCCACAATGACGCAGATTCGCGTCAGAAATTTTCGGAAGAAAATCAGTTGAACTTCCCGCTTTTGGTAGACGTTGGACGCAACCTCGCGCTTTTGTACGGCGCGACGGACGCGCCAGATGGCAAAATCCAGCGAATGGCAATTATTATTGATAAAACAGGGAAGATTGTAGAAATTGATAAAGCGGTCAACGCCAGTACACACGGAACAGACTTAGTTAACTTCTTCAAAACTTTGGAAACGTCAAATTAATAGATGGTGCGTAGCAATTTATCGACAATTCCGGCAGGCATTGCGTGGGGAACCTCTGTTTTGTTTAGCCCATTTTTGGTGCCAATCGTCACGGCTGCCAGCGTTGTCCAAAAACATGCGGACCCGCAAAATGTCCTCCGCTGGTTAGTGATTGTCGTGCTATTTGTCACCGTGCTACCCGTCCTATCAATAGCACTCATGGTCCGGTTTTCCAAAGTGAGCGACTTACATCTGCAGAACAGAGAGGAACGGCTTTTACCTTTATGCTGCACGCTTGTGAGTATGATTATAGGTACGGTTCTACTCCATCAGCTCGGTGCGGCCCGTGAAATTGTTTGGGCAGGCGTTGCCTACGTCGCGAATAGTGTTATTTTTTCGGCAATTACCCCGATCTGGAAAATCAGTTTTCACAGCAGCGTTACGACGGGATGTGTTACCGTTCTTGTGATGCTTGTTAACCCGCAGTTCGCGTGGTTATTCTTATTAGTTCCACTGATTTCTTGGGCACGAGTCTACCGCAAACGGCACACGCTCCTTCAAACCGTTGTCGGCGCAGTACTTGCTGTCAGTACCACGGTAATTGTGCTGTATATGGTGCGACTTGGCAGTCAAACTTGAAGTAGAATATTTCGATGTGAGTTAGGACAGATAGGATTTGTGGCTCGCCTACCGGACGCCTCATAAACCCGAAGCACAGTTCATGCTTTAGCCGTAAGTCATCGTACCTGTCTTAGAGGCGGTAGGTTATCCCAATCGCACTCTAAGCAGAAATCGGCTTCTCTACCAAGTCGGCGTACGCTGCCGCCACACTCAGGGCACTTATTAATGCGAGGCGAGCTTGTATCCTCAGTACTCGGTGGAAACATGAGCAACTGTTCTATGGGTACAGGTTGTTCTCTTTCGCCAGCAAGTTGGAGCTGCAGGCTCTCAATTATATCGCGGGTATCGAGTTTAAATGGCGGTGGAGAATTCCGGGTGAGGTTAATAAAATCGCTACGGTAAACTCGAATGGTGTTTTCTTCGCGTACCTGTCGAATAAAAAGCGTATATTTATCAGGTGCTACCAAATACGCTGCAGTATCCAAAATGTATCTGCGCGGTTTGATTGTTATTTCGTATCCACCATAGTGGAAAGTAGAGGCATTTGTCCCAGGTTGCATCTGGCAGATTTCAAAGAGTTCATGAGAACGCGAAGCCGAAAGGATCAACGCATATTGTCGACAAGGATATTGCGCGAGACGTTCAAATGGCAGAAAATCTTCCAGTTCCGCGCTATTTCGGAGAAACGCGATAAAAGTTGTGTAAGCGTTTTCGGTGGCTTCGTCCAAGATCAACTGACTTAATCGCCGAGATTCTGGTGTACGCGGCGTATCGGCCCGGTTAATCTCGCGGGCGTAAAGTTCAACTTGTACATTAACGTCAAGCGGCTGATTTTCAGCATTGATAGGCTGTAAACGCTCCACTGGTTGGTCTGCGATTTTCAGAACAAAAGGTAACATAGCAACCCATTTAAACTCCTTAAACGAGGGATGTAACAAGTGTAGCATAGATGCCGATCTTTGTCCAGTCCAATTGAGGAATAGTCAGAGCCATTCAGTTTTCGGTTTTTTCGGGCATTTTCGCGAAGGGATCGCGAGCACAGCTCGCTCCTACCGGGAAGAGAGGTGTACGAAAAATCGGAGTTATGTGACAATTGAATGGCTCTGAGGAATAGTCAGGACTATTTAGTTTTCGCTTTTGATTTCGATTTTCGTTTACAAATGTTAACGTTTTTTCTCAAATATCGCGAGCGACAAAAAACACCCAAGCAAGAACACTCGCTCCTACAGAGGAAAATACACACACATATAAAGTGAATTTTTAAAACTAAATGACCCTGAGGAATAGTTGTCAATTTGCTTCGCAGTGAGAATACGATTTTTTTTCAAAAAATCTTTCAGTTTTCAGAGGAATAGTAATTAGTTTCAGTTTTCAGTTAAAGAGGGCTCCGGTTCTCCAAACACCTTTTGGTAATCCCAACCGCTCTTAACTGACACCTGAAGACTCCCAGAAATACCATACGCACATTTAGCGTTATACGCATTCAGAAAGGAACAGGTTATGTCAGGGCATTCTAAATGGTCAACAATCAAACATAAAAAAGCGGCGAACGACTCCAGACGCGGCAAACTCTTCTCAAAGTTAGTCAAAGAAATTACAGCGGCTGCGCGTGTCGGTGGTGGTGATATAGACACGAATCCACGACTTAGAACCGCCATCGCGGCTGCCAAATCGAGCAATGTTCCCAACGATAACATAGGAAAAGCGATTCTGCGTGGCACGGGTGAACTTGAGGGTGAAACCTACGAAGAAATCCTCTACGAAGGTTACGGGCCCGGGGGGGTCGCAGTGATGATAGAGGTCTTGACCGACAACCGCAATCGGGCTGTCGCAGCGATCCGACACGCCTTTAGCAAACACGAAGGAAGAATCGGGGAACGCGGGTGCGTTGCCTGGGGATTCAATAAATGTGGATTGATCGTCGTCACACCTAATAGTATTGATGAAGAAGAATTGTTTATGATCGCGGTTGAGGCCGGTGCTGAAGATGTAACTGCTTCCGCAACAGGTATGGAAATCGTTACGCCGTTTGAGATGTTCGATAGTGTTTTAACGGCAATTCAGGAAACATCTACTGAAGTTCAACTCGCTGAAATTAGCATGATTCCACAAAACACGGTGAAGCTCGAAGGGAAAGAAGCGGAACGGATGTTACGCCTCATGGATGCCCTCGATGAACTCGACGATGTTCAAAAGGTTTATGCCAATTTCGATATCCCTGATAACCTTTTGGAAGCTGCAGCGTAACCAAGGGACATCAAATGCAAAATCCACCTCCACCAACCGCAAGGAAGATTAAAAAAATAATTCTTGGCATTGACCCCGGCATTGCGAATACTGGGTACGGCGTGGTTGAATCCCATGCCAACCGTCACATCCCGCGGGACTTCGGAAATATCAGAACCAGTCCGAAAACAGCATCGGAAATGCGACTGAAACAAATTTACGATGCCGTAACCCGTTTGTTCCTGGAACACGCTATTGAGAATGTCGTACTTGAGGATATCTTCTTTAGTAAAAACGTAAGCAGTGCGTTCGCCGTTGGCGAAGTCAAGGGCATCGTGAAACTTGCAGCGGCAAATGCGGACTGTCCGGTTACGCTATATACACCGACTCAGGTCAAACAAGCAGTCGTCGGTTACGGGAAAGCCACAAAATCCCAGATGCAAAAGATGGTGCAAGCACAACTTAAACTCAAAGAACCGCCGCGTCCTGATCACGCTGCGGATGCACTCGCGCTCGCACTTTGCCATGCCCGTTCTTATAAAGTCCTTGAACTCCGTAAAAAACTTATGCAGTAGCAATCGCGTCCCGCTGTCCAAAGGAATGTCAGAATGATCGCTTATATCAAAGGCATTATTGTCCATAAAGAGACAAAGCAAGTTATCGTAGATGTCAACGGTATCGGGTATCTCGTTGATGTACCACCGAGAGTCCTAACGGGTTTACCACCTATAGGTGACGTCGTTACCCTTTATACGTATTATTACCAAAACCGTGAAAATAAGATTACCCTCTACGGGTTCCTCTCAAGAGACGCACTAAAAGTTTTTGAATTAGCACTGACTGTGTCGGGTGTAGGACCGGCACTCGCGCAAAACATCGTTGCGCGGCTGTCCCCTTTACAATTCCAACGCGCCGTCAACCGCGGGGACGCGACTACGCTGATGCGGGTGCCACGTTTAAGCAAAGACCTTGCACAAGTTATCATTACCAAACTGAAAAAGAATATCGGTAAAATGAAATTTGAAGGTGCCGCTGACCCTTCAAAATCTATGGCTCCAAACGCAGAAGTGATCGAAATGCTTGTTAACCTTGGTGCCTCAGAACTTGAAGCAGAACAAGCCGTCGAAAAAGCACAAAAAGTCCTCGGAGACGCTGCACAACGGGACAACTTAATCAAACAGGCACTGCGTTATATCCGAAATTAGTTGTCAGTACGGTTTTTTTTCAAAAAAACCTTTCAGTTGTCAGGTAAGAGGTTTTCGTTTAACGAACCCCTCTTGTAACTGATAACTGGCAACTGACAACTGATAACTATTCCCTCTGAAAACTGAAAACCATTCAAGGGTCAAACGAAATGGATAACGATACAATATTAGATTTATCTGAAGATGATGATTTTGGATATAGTCTTCGTCCGAAAACGTTAAACGAATTTATCGGACAGGAGCAAGCCAAAGAGCAGCTTCGTATCCACATTGAAGCCGCCAAAAAGCGCAGTGAAGCCTTGGAGCATGTCCTACTTGTGAGTCCGCCGGGTCTTGGGAAAACCACACTCGCACGGATCATCGCCAATGAAATTCAGAGCAATTTTAAACAGGCGATCGGTCCTGTTATGGAAAAGTTAGACTTAGCCTCAACGCTGACGAATCTTGAAAAGGGGGATATTCTCTTTATTGACGAAATTCACCGGGTGAAAGGATATGTGCAAGAATCACTCTATCCAGCAATGGAGGATTATCAACTCGATTTAACGATCGGTCAAGGTCCTGGGTCCGATATTATGCAAGTACCGCTTGACCCCTTCACGCTGGTTGGTGCGACAACGCGCGAAGGCTTACTTGCGGGTCCTTTTCGGGATCGGTTTGGCATCCGTATCCATCTCGATTACTACGAAGCAGAAGACATCCAACAGGCAATCCGTATCAATAGTGCCAAACTTAAGATTAATATTGACGAAGACGCAGAATACGCATTAGCTCGCCGTTCGCGCGGCACGATGCGAATTGCGAATAAACTACTCGCCAACGTTAGGGATTATGCTGAAGTTAAAGGCGACGGTATGCTTTCGCTTGAGATTGCGGAGGCGGCACTCGAATTCTTTGGAATTGACGAACGTGGATTAAACGCGCAGGATTACGCCTACTTTCAGACACTCATTGAGAACTTCAACGGACGTGCGGGGCAGAAGGCACTCGCTGTCGCGCTCAGTGAGGACGAACGTACCATTTCAGAGGTTTACGAACCTTACTATATTAAAGAAGGATTTTTGGCGCTGACACCCGGAGGACGGGTCGCAACGGATGCAGCTTACGAGTATTTTAACTATCCTGTAAGCTCACAAGCATCGTTGTTTAATTCGTTGTAAATTCTGGCGAGGTCTCTACTTCACCCATAGTCATGAAACTCACAGATTTCGATTACCACCTCCCTTCTGACCGGATCGCGCAAAGCCCTCTTCAACAGCGCGATGCGTCCCGACTTCTGGTAGTTGACCGTGACACCTGTGCTTTTCATCATATCCAGTTTTCGCAGATTGGGGAATATTTACCGAGCAATGCGCTGTTAGTTCTGAACGACACGAAGGTAATCCCGGCACGGTTAGTCGGTCATAAGATTGGAACCGGAGGCAAGATAGAACTGCTCCTCATCCGAGAAAAAGAACCCGATACTTGGGAAGTGCTCGCGAAGCCGCGGCGGAGTCTCCGAACGGGTACACAAGTGACGTTCGGTAACGGAAACCAACTGATAGCAGAGGTGCTCGCGAAACCAGATAATGGACACTGTATCGTTCGCTTTGACTATGATCACAATGACACTTTTTCAGTTATCCTCGCTGAGATTGGCATGATGCCTTTACCGCCTTATATTCGCCGTCCACCCAACGTTGAAGATAAGGTGCGTTATCAGTCAGTCTACGCGGCGAGTGAAGGTGCGATTGCTGCCCCGACAGCCGGGTTGCACTTTACACAAGAATTGCTGGAAACCTTAAAAAATAAGGGGATAGAGATAGCAACACTAACATTGCACGTCGGTCCCGGGACGTTCCAACCCGTGAAAGTTGAAAATATTCAGACGCATAAGATGCACGCCGAATATATCCATCTCGGCGATACAGAAGCGAGGCGGATTCGCACAGCACGGGAAGCAGGCACTAAAGTTGTTGCCATCGGGACGACAGTGGTGCGTTCGCTCGAAACCGCGGGGGCAACGGGTACTGTCTGCCCTTATAGCGGTTATAGCGAACTTTTTATCTATCCCGGACACAAATTTAATGTGGTAGATGCATTGGTTACGAACTTCCATCTACCGAAATCAACCTTACTGATGCTTGTGAGTGCTTTCGCTGGACGAGATTTGATTCAGAAAGCGTATCAAGAGGCACTCCAACACAACTACCGTTTTTACAGTTATGGCGATGCCATGCTGATACTTTGATCTTTTAACAGCAAGTTACGTCAAAAGAGAAGGAGATATTCCATGGGAATGGAAGCAATCGCAAGTCCACTATTTTTATTTGTGGCAATGGGTGCAATTTTTTATTTTTTGCTATTCCGACCTGAACAAACTAAACGCAAAAAACACCAGAATATGCTGGAGAATCTGTCTAAAGGCGACGAAGTTGTAACCAACGGCGGACTTCACGGCAAGATCCTTGGGCTTAGTAACGATAAAAACACGATTCTCATTGTCGTTGGAGAACTGAATAGCCAAGAGGTAAAAGTTCAAATTTCAAGGAGTGCTGTCGCTTTTCTGAAAAAGGGTGGCGAACTCATTGAAGGCGAATAGTGCTGTTTTGGTAGGCGCGGTTTTAAACCGCGCCTACTCAAGCCAAACACTTGCTTCTACAAGAAGATAACCGGTTTTTCAGAAATTTGGCTGTACCCATAATTGGTAGCCAACGCCTTCAGACGTTAGCAACACGATGCTCTCCTGCTCTGGAACAGCGAACACATCGTTGTGATACAATTGCACGCGTGCTATGCCCGTGTTGCGCGTGACATCGAAAATAGCAACGCCATCTGCATTTTGGAACCGATGGAGGCAGATCGCCTCCGCTCCGGTAGGTATCATGTGTGCGTCGCTTGCGCTTACATCTAAATCCTCTGAAAAGGTATTCTCGCGAATGCTAAGGTGCGTTTCATCTTGATTTACGGTCTCACCCGCCTCTAAGATAACCGCCGCGGATTCGGAGTGAGACGGTACTTTACAGACCGCAATTTCGACTCCCGTTTCATTTGCGAGGACTTCATAGGTTGTGTGATGTGGGATATATGCGATACACGCCTCTCCCTGGAACACATCCGGACGCTCACCCAAAACTCCGTTCGCCTTGTTGCCGTTATGTCCCACTAATAAAGTACAGTCTCCACCTAAGGCAATCAGTGCGACTTCAGTATCATCAGAATGATCAAAGAAGGTTGCCTCAGGTGTGAGGCTCAGAACCCCGAAGTGGAGTTTTGTGATGCTCATCTCGCCGGGCTTCACGATTTCGGTGTATCCGTTGGTAGGTGTATAATTTTTAGATGCCGACATTGGATAGAAAATCCGAGAGATGTTCAACGAGGCTTGCTAATGGAAGTCCAACGACATTAAAATAGCACCCTTCAATGCGCCGAACAAAAGCGGCACCGCGGCCTTGAATCCCATAAGCACCCGCTTTGTCTGATGCCTCTCCGCTTTCAATATAGGTGGTTATCTCGTCAGCATGTAGCTGCCGAAAGTAGACTCGGGTCGTTTCTGCCCAGACCGTGTCCTGTCCTGTTGCTGCGTCAATTAACGCCACCCCTGTCACGACTTCATGGCAGGTGCCGCTAAGGCGCGACAACATCGCCAATGCGTCAGCATCGTCAGCGGGTTTACCGAGCAGTTCCGCATCCAAAGATACCAACGTATCTGCTCCGATAATCAGACCGTGATTGTAATGTTGTGTGACAGCTGCAGCCTTTAACGCGGCAAGTTCTTGTGTGACTTCACTTGCAGGCTTGTTTGCGTGGACGGTGTGCGGCGGTTCGACAATATCACTCGGGTGTATTTTAAATGTTAACCCAATCTGTGTTAGCAACGCTGAGCGTCGAGGTGATGCAGAGGCTAAAATTAGGTGCGGAATTTCCACAGGACATTCGCGCGTTCGCATGCTATTTCAGACAATACCATTTTGTATCTTGTCCCTCGTGGATTTGCAATAGATTCGCCTGAACCAACTCTTGAAGACCGTTTTCAATATCTGCCTTAGAAAATCCGATCTTTTGAAGCAGCGGGTCACGGCGTGGCATACGAAACCACTCGGGGTTATCGGAAGAACGATATCTTTTTTTAAAAACCTCCAAAGCATTGTACAAACGCAGCGTCCTTGGAGGCAATCCAACAAGTGGGTTAATCTCAGCAAAGGATTGGAGCGATTCGTTCGGCATTGCTTCAGTCCATAGATAAGCAGAGTTATTCATACTCTGCATAACGTATGTATCTGACAATTGGTTACAATAAAGTAACAAATGACCTTTTATTACTTTCTCCGTATATGAATATTGCCGCGTCCCATAATGCACCTGTCCCACTGCTTTTGACAATTTTTTGAGGGTGTGGTAGACTTTACCAAACTTCATCCAAGACGGTGTGCTATTGCCTTCCTCAAACGAAAATCGCCTATCTGTGCGTTCCCTCCTGCTCGGTATCTGCTTTGTTATCCTAATATGTTGCATCGTCTCTTACGCCGAATTAGTAATTACCTACATCCAAATCGGGTTTTTACAGCTGCCACCAGCAGTGATCGGGTTGTTCTTTTTCCTGGTATTAGGGAATCGGTTGCTTGCTAAACTAAACGATCGGTTTGCGCTATCACCGCGCGAATTGATGTGTATCTATTGCATGATGCTCGTTGCCTCGATGATTTCATCGCGCGGGGTCATGGAAAAACTCATCCCTGCCCTCATCGCAGTCAACTATTTTACCAACGAAACCAACAGCTGGGATACCCTCTTCTTTCCACATATCAAGCCGTGGTTAGTTCCATTCTCGCCTGAACAACAGGGGCAAGCATCTATTGCCATCAGTTTCTATGA
This sequence comes from Candidatus Poribacteria bacterium, assembly GCA_028824575.1. GTDB lineage: Bacteria > Poribacteria > WGA-4E > WGA-4E > WGA-3G > WGA-3G. The sequence continues at coordinate 14,246 of JAPPDN010000155.1, forward strand.
AGGCATACAAACAGGCGACGCTATTCCGTGGCGAGCATGGTTAGAGCCGTTGTGCGTTTGGGGTGTACTGGTCTTTTTAGTGTTCACTGCGTTTCTCTGCTTGGCAGCAATTTTGCGTAAACAGTGGATTGAAAACGAGAAACTCTCGTTCCCGTTAGTTTCACTCCCGCTTGAGTTCGTCCACGAGGGGCGCGGCTTTTTTCGGAATAGGCTTATGTGGATCGGGTTTGCCCTGCCCGCGCTCATCTTTACATTGAACGGACTCCACGAAATCTGGCCCCAAATCCCGAACATCTCGCTGAGGTACATACTCAATCAATACTTCACAGAACGACCGTTCAACGCTATGGTCTACACACCGATCTTTCTATCCTTCGCGGCGATAGGATTTTTCTATCTACTCCCCACCCAACTCCTTTTCAGTCTATGGTTCTTCTTTCTACTCACTCGGTTTCAAGATGTTGTCGCTGCGATATTTGGTTGGCGAGTAAGCACTATGCCGCTTTACCCCACTCGACTCTATATCGGCTACCAAGTCGCAGGTGCTTATATGGTGCTGGTCATTTCGTTCATCTATATGGGATTTCCACATTTTCGGCGTGTGTTCCGTGGCGCATTCACTACATACAAAACAGACGATACAGAGGAACTTCTGTCTTACCGGACGGCGGTTTGGGGGTTTCTTATCAGTTTGATCCTCGCGATAGGTTGGTGCTACGCAGCAGGACTGAATTTAGGGTTTGCGGCATTTGAAATACTGGTTTACATCTGCATTGTTGCGGTTGTGATGGCGCGTAGTACAGCAGAAGGCGGTCTGTTGATGACAGAAACATCGTTTCGACCGTTAGATTTGTACCAACTCATTGCGAGCAAAGCGTCATTGGGCGCGCAGAGTCTCACCGCACTGTCGTTCCTTGATGCGATTTTCACTCGCGATCAGCGTGGATTAATCCTGACAGGGTTCTTAGATGGGTTAAAAATCCGAGATCGGGTCGGAATGTCTTACCGTTCATTGGTAGGGGTCCTCGTGTTAGGCAGTGCGTTAGCATTTGTATGTGCAGCAGCCATCCATTTATGGCTCCCCTATACGCACGGTGCCAACTATATGTATGGCTACACCTATCGCGGGAATCCGCTTTGGGCATTTCAGGATAATGTCGCGGCGATGGAGGGGTTAGGCGCAGACCTTCGCACGACAGGCGGACTCTTCTTCGGGGTAGGCATATTCGTGACGACCGGTTTGGTCGTCTTGAGAATGCTATACTGGTGGTGGCCCCTGCACCCGCTTGGGTATGCGCTATCGGCTTCATGGACACTGATTGTGTTCTGGTTTCCGGTTTTAATCGCGTGGGGCATTAAAACCCCGCTTCTCCGTTACAGTGGGATTCGGCAATATCAGCGGTTCCGTCCGTTCTTCTTAGGCATGGTCTTCGGGGAATTCAGCATGGCGGTTGTGTGGTCGCTTATCAGTTGGGCAGCAAATGTCCCAGCACCGTTTTTCCCGTGGCCATAAAAACATTCCGTTGCGAATTAGTTTTGCACATGGTATAATTGCCTTAACTTCAGTTTTAACTTATTACAAAAGCGCGGTGAATTAGGAAAAATGACGATGAGTCAAATTAGAGATACACAGCAGCACGCGAACGTTGAAATCACCGTTCGTAATTTTGGTCCTATTGCCGAAGCCACAATCGATCTGCGCCCACTAACGGTGTTTATTGGCCCAAGCAATACCGGCAAAACTTATCTTTCCTCTCTAATTTATGCGTTGCACGGTGCTTTTGAGGGTTTCTCAGGCTTTCCTAACTACCTTATTCAAGATTTGCTCGGTGATATTGTGTATGTGTGGCGCAATGATCCTTCGGAGGCCCAAAAGGAAAGTTTGCCAGTCTTCAAAAAACTGAACACCGAAGGACGGACTTTCAAATTTTCGGACCTGCCTCAGGAACTCCGCGATGAGGTCCAAGTCTATATCAAGAATCCGTCAATTTTACTTGATCAACTTGAGAGCTGCTTAGATACCGATTTTCCCACAGATATGAGAAAATCGGTCAGAGGTACTCGAAATGAAATGATGATTTCATTAGAAGTTAGCGAGGAAAATCAGAAATTCTGGGACTACAAAATGACCATTACCGAATCAGACACTATCGTCCATTCGTTGATTGATGAAAACATGCCTCTCAGCTCTGGAAACGAACCGACATCGGACAACAAGTTTGGATTAAACAGTTACTTGAGATCCCTCAATAGACTTAACAAAAGTGCTGGAGAAGTTTATTATTTACCTGCCACTCGAAGCGGTCTTATG
>JAPPDN010000341.1:0-2499 GCA_028824575.1 Candidatus Poribacteria bacterium
CACGGATGCCGCTGGAAACATCGCCAGACTCTCAGTGAGCGAGATTCCCGTGTTTTCTGTAACCTTCAATAAGTCAAACAACACCCGTTTCTGGTTATGGTCGGGACATGCAGGGTAGCCGGGTGCCGGACGAATCCCGCGATATTTTTCGGCAATCAAGGCATCGTTATCCAACGTCTCATCAACGGCATACCCCCAAAGTTTTGTGCGGACGTGCTGATGCATCTGCTCCGCGAAAGCCTCTGCGAGTCGGTCTGCCAACGCCTTCGCCATGATGCTATTGTAGTCGTCCTGCTGCTGCTCAAATTCGGCACAGAATTCGGAGACACCGATGCCCGTTGTCACCGCAAACGCGCCGATATAGTCTGGCACTGTTGTCGCCTTCGGCGCGATGAAATCACCGAGGCTGAGATTCGGTCTCGTGAACGGCTGTTCCGTCTGTTGACGTAGGTGGTACAGTGTACCGATCGCTTCCGTCCGCGCTGCGTCGGCATAGATTTCAGTGTCTTCACCGACACCGTTGGCAGGGAAAAGTCCGACGACAGCCCGCGCCTGAAACCTTTTCTCTTCAACAATAGTACGCAGAAGTGCTTCGGCATCTTTTAGGAGTTTGACTGCTTCCTCACCGACCTCCGAATTCTCCAAAATATTCGGGTATTTGCCACGGAGCCCCCAAGTCATAAAGAATGGGCTCCAGTCGATGTAATCAACAAGTTTTTCCAGATCGTAGTCATCAAAAACTGTAACGCCTATCGTAGAAGGTTCAGAAGGACGGTAATTCTGCCAGTCGGGTGTGAATTTCCGTTGTTGCGCGACATCGAACGGTAGCAGGTTCGCCTGTTTCCGGTTTTTTGCACGGTGTTCTCGGATTTCTGTATATTCTTCACGGATTTGTTTGGTGAACGTCTCGTGTCTTTCACTGCTCATCAAATCGCTGACAACGCCAACGCTTCGGGAAGCATCTTTGACGTGAATCGTTGAGCCGTTGTAAGTAGGTTCGATTTGCACAGCGGTATGTATCTTGGAAGTTGTCGCGCCGCCGATGAGAAGTGGGATGCGGAAACCTTCGCGCGCCATCTCTTCAGCGACATACACCATCTCATCTAATGACGGTGTGATGAGTCCACTCAATCCGATAATATCGGCATTTTCTTTCCGTGCCGTTTCCAGAATGACTTCCGCAGGCACCATCACGCCGAGATCGATAACTTCGTAGTTGTTGCAGCCAAGCACAACACCGACAATATTCTTACCGATGTCGTGTACATCGCCTTTCACCGTCGCCATCACAATTTTGCCTCTCGATTGGATAGCACCTTCTGCCTGTTCTTTTTCGATAAAGGGGATGAGGTGTGCGACTGCCTTTTTCATCACACGCGCACTTTTGACCACTTGCGGCAGGAACATTTTACCATCGCCGAAGAGTTCACCGACGCGGTTCATACCGTCCATTAACGGGCCTTCAATCACCTGTATCGGACGTTCATATTTAAGGCGTGCCTCTTCCGTATCTGCTTCAATGTATTCGATAATGCCTTCAACGAGTGCGTGACTGAGTCGTTCTTTGACTGGAAGTTTCCGCCATTTTCGGCTCACACGCTTCTTTTTCCCTTTCCCTTGCAGCGTGCCAGCGAGCGTAACAAGTCTATCCGTGGCATCTTCTCGTCGGTCGAATAGCACATCCTCCACTGCTTCCAAGAGGGTTTTCGGTAGGTCGTCATAGACGGCGAGTTGCCCGGCATTAACAATTCCCATATCCATACCGGCATTGATGGCGTGGTAAAGGAACGCTGCGTGCATCGCCTCTCGTACTGTATCGTTACCACGGAAGGCGAAAGAGATATTGCTAACGCCGCCGCTCACCAAAGCGTCCGGACAGGTGGTTTTAATCGCCTCACACGCCTCAATAAATGCCTTCGCGTATGCGTTGTGTTCCTCAATGCCGGTTGCAACGGCGAAGATGTTCGGGTCAAAGATGATGTCCTCTGGTGGGAACCCGGCTTCTTCTGTCAAGATTCGGTACGCCCTACGGCAGATCTCCACTTTCCGTTCATAGGTATCGGCTTGCCCCGCTTCGTCAAACGCCATGACAATAACGGCGGCACCGTATCGACGGATCAGTCGCGCTTTCGCTAAGAAATCTGCCTCGCCTTCTTTCAAGCTAATTGAGTTGACGACCCCTTTTCCCTGTACACACGCCAACCCCGCTTCTATCACTTCCCATCGACTCGAATCCAGCATGATAGGCACACGACTAATGTCCGGTTCAGCAGCAATCAGGTTCAAGAACTTAACGATTGCGGTTTTGGCATCTAACATACCCGCGTCCATGTTAATATCGATGAGTTGTGCCCCGTTTTCCACTTGGTCGCGCGCAACCTCTAAGGCAGTTTCGTAGTCCTCGTTTTTAATGAGCGTTGCGAATCGTCGGGATCCTGTGACGGTGGTCCGTTCACCAACGTTAACAAAGAGAGAATCTGGCGTGATGTTAATCGCCTC
>JAPPDN010000341.1:2509-7806 GCA_028824575.1 Candidatus Poribacteria bacterium
TCTAAGCCGCTGAGACGGCAGGCGCGTTCTTGTGGCATCGGTTGGCGTGGTGGGTATTCAGCGGCGACTTTGGCAATCGTTTCGATATGTTCAGGTTGGCATCCGCAACATCCACCGACGATATTGACGAAGCCGTTTTGCGCGAATTCATGCATCCAATCTCCCATTTCCGCTGGCGTCTGTGTATACTGACCGAGTTCGTTGGGGAGTCCAGCGTTCGGATAGCAGATAACCGGTATGTCTGCCATCTTTGCCATCTCTGCGAGGTAGGGACGGATTTGTTGCGCGCCGAACCCGCAGTTCAATCCGACAGCGAGCAGGTTGGCATGTCGAACGGAGTTCCAGAACGCTTCAACTGTTTGTCCGGAAAGGTTGCGTCCACCGCCGCCACTTCTGTCAGAGGAGACGATAAGTGGGATATCGATGCCTCGCGTCTCTGCGAGGGCCTGTATTGCAAAGAGTGCGGCTTTGCAATTGAGTGTGTCCATGACGGTTTCAACGAGGAGGAAATCAGCACCACCGTCAATTAAGCCTTCTGCTTGCGTTGTGTAGGCGGAAACGAGTTGTGAGAAGGTAATATTCCGGTATCCTGGGTCGTTCACATTTGGCGAAATGCAGCAGCTCCGGTTGGTGGGTCCCATGCTTCCCGCGACGAAGCGCGGTTTGTCTGGCGATGTCCATTTATCCGCGACCTCACGAGCGATTTGTGCAGCTGCATAGTTTACCTGATACGCAATATCTTGGAGTTGATAATCCGCCATTGAGACAGATGTACTCGTAAAGGTGTTTGTTTCGATGATGTCCGCGCCTGCGCTACAATAGCTTGCGTGTATTTCTCGGACAATATGCGGTTGTGTTATGGAGAGTAGATCGTTATAACCTTTGAGTTCGCACGGGTGATCTGCAAACTGTTCGCCACGAAAATCTGCTTCCGTGAGTCGATAAGTCTGCAACAGTGACCCCATCGCACCATCAAGAATCAGAATCCGTTTTTCCAGTTCGTTTTTAAGATATGTTATCCGTTCAGAATTTGCCATATTTTTAATTTTACCTTGCGGAGGCACAACATGCGTTTCAACTGTCAAGTGCGTTCCATAAATTCGCTCTCCATTACATTACGAGCTACGGGTTTTGCGGCGATCTTAAGAGGAACACTTTGTTAGACGAAAACATCTTAACAGCCAACTGCTATTTATGCTACCATAGTGCGACATGCGGTTGTCCTATGCATACATCACGTATTATAATATACCACGTGATAGACCCCACCCTAAAGGGTGAAGCTTCCGCAAAGTTATGCGAAAGCATTTGTGGATTTCAGAAGCCGACTGGTGACTTCAACGGAGTAGCCTACGATTTTGCCAAGCAAAACAATAGGTCTTACTTCTCCTAACCCAAAGGAAGCTACCCCTTCCTTGAGAATGTTTAGAGCAGCGTTAATGTCTATACTTCTCAAGTTTCTTGAGTTTCGTTAAATGGGCAGACATTTTGGAATACGAAAGTCCCTTACCATATCTGCGATAATAACGCATACACAACGCAATGAAATGATTACGCACAATACCGCAAATATTCAAATCATTGTGCAAATACTTCAAAGTCTTATCGTAAAAGAGTTTATGTTTGGTGTTTCGCATGGTATATCAAGTATCAAGTCTTTAACCCTTGTTCAGTAGGTAGGCAGACACACAATCAAGCGATTGTGCTGAACATGTCTGCCAACTTGATACATATATGATACCACAATCTTAGGTAAAAGTCAAGTTTTTTGACGCAACAAAAGGATCCGCCGCTACTACATCCCCGCCTTGAAAGGCAAGGTTTTGTAGCGGAAGATTTGATAAAAAGCCACTTTGTCCATTTAAAGTCTACGAGATTCCCATGCAAAACCAAAACGAAGAACTTCAACCTTCGCCACATTCCCATAAATACGCCATTCATTTTGACATCCTTCCAGAGATCTCTTATCTTAATGAAGACCTCCCGATTCTCATAGCGGATCTCTTGCCAATTTTTCACGGTTTCCCAGAAGATGTCTGGATTTCTGAGAAATCGGTGGACGAAGGTCTCGATTTTTGCCGGGTCGTTTTCTCGGTATCTGCCGAATCCCCGGATGCCATCAAAACCTTTGCTAACTGGTTTCAGGCGATATTCCGGGAGCCACCTGTCGCCGAAGTTTTGGAACGGCTCGTCGCGCATGCTTTAGACGAACCCAACGATGCCGAGGTTATTCTGACAAACTGGACGCGATTGGCGAGTTAGCCTTCAGCGGTCAGCCATCGGCTATCAGCAAAGAGGTCTCTTACTGATTGCTGACTGCTGACTGCTGATCGCTAAAAAATGCGTTGACATCAAAAAATAAAATAGGTATAATATTAGGTGAAAATCAGTTTCCAAAACACGATTTGGAGAAACAGGAGATGGCAATGATCCGACGAACCTATTGGAGTGATGCCTTGGCGAAACCTACCAGATTCCTAAATTTTCTATTCGTAGCGTTGTTCCTTTCTTTGCTGTTTGTTAGCAGTGCGTATTCCCAAAATGTTAATGAAATTTTTCAGAATTTCAAACACGCGTATGACAAATCTGATAATTTCAGCGCGAATTTTGAGGAGACAACGCTGTTTGCGAATAAAAAAAGCGTTGCGCGCGGGCGAATTGTTTTTAGGAAACCGAATTTGCTCCGTAGAGAGTATGTGGGCCGAAAAGATGCCTCTAAAGTCATCCAAATTACTGTTTTTGATGGGAAGTACGGTTGGACGTATACACCGACGCTCAACCAAGTTAATAAGATGAAATTGAACAACCCAAAAGGTCAGTTATTTCCGGGCATCGGCGCATCGCTTGAGGATTTTGAAGCGAGATTTGATATGGTACTTGTTCCTGACGAATTCGCGAATCCGAAAGGTATACACAACATTGAGTTAACCCCTAAAAAGGACTTCGCGAATCCGAACGTCAAGGAGAAGTTTCAAATCTGGGTCAAATCCGATGGATGGCTCCCCGTTCAAGTTGGGCACGAAATTGAACTTGAAGACGGATCCCGTCAAAGCGCAATTGTTAAGTTTTCGGAGATTAAACGAGATAAAGAACTCGCACCGGACCTTTTCAAATTTGTGGTGCCTGAAGATGCCGAGGTCATCAATCTTTCCGAAAATTAGAAACTATTTCCAATTATGAGATAATTTCTGATATGTCGGCACTATATATTATGGATTTCGGTACGCTTCTTCGGTTGGCAAATCTCCTAACGATTTTACGGCTATTCTTGATACCGCCCTTCATTTTCTGTTTTCAGGCAGATATGATGGTACCTGCCCTCGCTATTTTTGTCCTCGCTGCGCTAACAGACAATATTGATGGAAAAGTCGCGCGGAAACAAGGTGTCACCAGTTTCGGGAAGTTTATGGATCCGCTCGCAGATAAGTTGTTGATCGGGGCTGCCTTAATCTGTTTAACCCTTTTTGAGGGCGTTGATGGCGGACTCATCCCAATATGGATGGTTGTTATCATTATGGGACGTGAAGTCCTCGTTACACTTTTGCGAATTGTTTTCGCTGCAAAGTACGGGCAGGTGGTCTCCGCAAGTCAGTGGGGAAAATATAAAATGACTTCCCAGTTAACTGTCATGATTATCGGTTTAGTTTTGCTCGCGGTCCAGAATGAGCAAACCGCCGCATTTATTTTGAAATCCCACGGTCCGATCTATTTTATGATGTATCTACCGTTGGCACTCACAATTGGGTCTGGTGTGGAGTTCCTCGTCAATAACCGCAAAGCTTTATCCGCACTGATTTTTTCAACCCGTTACGATCCAGAAGCAGGTGCCTGATGTCCGCAGCTAAAGGTGATGGAGTCCGCTGTTTTGTAGCGATTGAAATACCAAAACCCGTACAGGCGTTGCTAAAGCCTGTGCAAACACGCCTTCAATCCTTGGGAAAGTCACGCGATTACGATCATCGTGATGGCGTACTTTCGCCGATTCGCAAAGTTTCATGGACAAAGCCCGGCAACTTCCATCTCACCCTGAAGTTTCTCGGTGATGTGCCTCCTGAAGCGATAGGTGTTGTGAGTGAAGCAGTTGAAAACGTCGCTGCGACACAGCACCCATTTTCTATTGAATTCGGGGGGATTGGGGCGTTTCCGACGCTTGCGCGTCCGCGCGTTATCTGGGTGGGTATTAAACACGGCGCAGCGACTGTCTCAAACCTTGCGAAAGCCGTGAACCTTGATCTGAAACATCTCGGTTTTCCAACGGACAACTGCTTTCATCCGCATCTTACACTCGGACGGCTTAGAAGTCCGGTGAATCTGCAACCGCTAAAAAACGTTCTACGTAAATATGATACAATTGATGGTGCAACGGTGAGCGTCAATGAAATCACTGTCATGCAAAGCCAACTTCACTCTAATGGAGCGATCTATACGCCTCTAAACGTCTGTCATTTTTCGGCGTAGTACAACACAACTTGCGGCACTACCTTTGGTGGTAGGTGCCATAAAGGAGAAACTTTAGAACATGTTAGATGAACAAAAACAGAAAGCTATCGACCAGGCGATCTCACAGGTGGAACGTGAATTCGGTAAAGGTGCGATCATGCGTTTCACAGACAGTGATGTTGTCCCTGTTGAAGCGATCCCGACCGGCGCGCTCTCGCTTGATATTGCCCTCGGTATCGGCGGTGTGCCGCGCGGCAGAATCATTGAAATTTTCGGACATGAAGGTACCGGTAAGACGACCTTGGCGCTTCATGTCGTCGCCGAAGTCCAAAAATTAGGTGGCACCGCTGTGTTCATTGATGTTGAACACGCGCTTGATACCACCTATGCTCGAAGTATCGGGGTCAACATGGAAAACCTGTTGATTGCACAGCCCGATGCCGGTGAACAAGCGTTGGAGATTGTTGAGACACTCATCCGTAGTGGTGCCGTCGACTTGGTCGTTATTGATTCTGTAGCGGCATTGACACCCCAAGCCGAGATTGAGGGCGAAATGAGTGACTCGCACGTCGGGTTGTTGCCCCGCTTGATGTCCAAAGCACTGCGAAAGTTATCCGGTGTTACCAATAAGTCTCAGACGTGTGTTATCTTTACGAACCAGATCCGACAAAAAATTGGGATCATGTTCGGTAACCCGGACACCACACCCGGTGGACTCGCACTCAAGTTCCACGCCTCTGTCCGGTTAGAACTCCGCCGTGGCACGCAGATCAAAGAGGGGAATGAGATTCTTGGAAGCAGTGTGCGCGTCAAAGTGGCAAAAAATAAAGTAGCACCGCCTTTCAAGGAAACCGAAT
>JAPPDN010000341.1:7816-16504 GCA_028824575.1 Candidatus Poribacteria bacterium
TACCGGATGCGATGTTGCCTTGGGGAAGGGGATTTCCAAGGAGGGGAATCTCTTGGATATTGCCGTTGATAATGAGTTTATCCAGAAGAGCGGGTCTTGGTTCGCCTATAACGGTGAACGCATTGGGCAAGGTAGATCTAATGCCAAGAAGTATTTGGAGGACAACCCTGACATCGCCGCGGAAATTGAGGCGAAAATCCGGGCAGCAATGAGTATGGCACCAGATGCCGGGGCTGGCGCAATTCCTGAAGACGAAGATGATGTCCACGACACCGTTGAAGTCGCGGAATAATACGAATTTTTCGCTTTATCAAAATTTCCGAGACTAAGACCTAATCCGGACTCGCTGTCTCGGAGGTATCTGATACCTCGGACGCAGAGAGTCGGTTTCGGAGACAGTCTCGCCCTCGTGTGTCGGACTCAAGCGTTTTTTCAAAAGGCGTTTGACTTTGGTCAGAAGTTCTGATATAATAGACGCATCTGTTCGATAGGCGTTGCCACCTGACATCTGTCAGTGTTTCGCCTACGCTTCATAATGGGCAAAGCAGGTGCAGAAAACCGTAGACCCTGCGAAAAAACGTTAATCGGTGGATGCTGCAACAGAGATTGTCTCTTTGAAAATCCGACACATTAACGTTGAGGTTTGCAGATACAAATGGAATCCAAACGTAGTATAGATACCGGGTTAACTGGTATCGGAGCGGCATCGTTGGGATGACACGAGGAAACCGTACAAACTCTGATTCACAAATGGGTGGAAGGCCGCGTTCTCGGCACCAATCTCTTCGACATAGAATCCACAATCGGTGGTGTGATACCGTATAGTAACAAAACTTTATAGTAGCAAAACTTTCAGGAGGCTTATTATGAAGATGTTAAAGCGAAGTTTGGCGTTCAGTTGTGCCCTCTTGTTTTTGGGGGGCAATGCGTTTTGCGACGTGTGGTACAGCGAGAATTTTGATAACTTCAAAGATGGGGACATCGCCGGGCAAGACGAATGGAAAACGGCAATGAACCAAAAAACTTGCCAAATTGGAAGCAAGGTGAAACGCGGGGACACAGGCAAAAGCATTCTGATCACAGAGCAAACAATGGTCACCAGAAGTTTTGAAGGTACCCATGACGGCATTCAGTATGTTTCATTATTCACGCAGCGGGAAAAGGGCGCAGGCACAATGCTGTTTTATATCGGTGGAGATGCCATCAAGTGGGGAGGGGCTGCTGTATTTAATATTCAGCCAGATGCCAGTATCCATGCACTCGACGGCACTGCTGGACAACAAGTAGCACCGGGGAAATTCGGTGAATGGCATCATTTCCGTATCGTGCTTGACTTTAAAGATAAAACTTATGACTTTTACGTTGATGACGAACAAGTTGCCGATGATTTCGGTTTTAGGGGTGAGGGTGGCAAAGGCGGTGTGAATCCGGAGCTAAGCTGGATCTTCTTCGGTTGGGACCATCCCACTGCTCTGACGGCTTATATTGATGACATTGAAATGGGAGACGGCGAGGGCGAAACGGCTGGTAAACCTCAAGCGGTTTCCGCTTCAGACAAACTCGCGACCACTTGGGGAAGAATCAAGCGGCGATTGTAGCATTTGTTCATGTGTTCAGGCAATGGTAAAGGGGCGATGGACAGTAGACTTTTTCTTGACACTATTTTTTCAAAGTGCTATACTCTAATAAAATGGTTGTCAGTCGTCGGTTATCGGTTTGGCTTTTGAAATTAGAAAGTCTTTTTCTATCTCGGACGTTCTTATAGGTAACGACGGTTACAAGAAACTGTTAGAGAATCAGAAACCTCTTAACTGAAAACTGATAACCGATGACCGATAACTACTTGGAAAGTGAGAACTTGACGTATGGCTATCAAAAGAGGAAATTCCGAGGATGCCTTTGAGGACCAAAAGACGCTTGATGTCGTTTGGTATCAACAGCAGATGCGTGCACTTCAAGGGACAATTGACATGCTTGAAGGGGAACTCGAAAGCATGCGGCAGCAGCAGCGGGTTGTCCATGTCAAGGAGCTTGAAACGCGACTCTATGAGACACAGCGTGAGTTGATGGCGGCGGAACGACGCAACAAGCGGTTGACGAGCACCTTGCAGGAAGCGAAGGAGAAGCTGCAAATCCTCAAGGAGAAAGTTGCTCAACTCAGCGCACCTCCCAATAACTACGGAGTCTTCCTCGGCGCGAATCAAGATGGTACTGTCGATATTGACATCAGTGGCAGAAAATGGCGCGTCAATATCGATCCAGCACTCAAGGGGAAAACCCTCGCGGTGGGACAAGAGGTCATTGTCAATAGCGGAATGAACGTTGTTGCCATCAAAAGTGCTGAGAGACACGGGGATGTCGTCAAAATTAAAGAGCGCATTGAAGATGAACTCGCTATTGTCAGCCTCCGCACCGATGAAGAGCGCGTCGTCAGAATAGCCGAATCTCTCAAAGAGGAACCCCTGAAAACTGGTGATAATGTACTCCTCAACCATACGACAAGCATGCTCATGGAAAAACTCCCCAAACGGGAAGTGGAAGACTTGCTGCTTGAGGAGGTACCCGATATCGGTTACACCGACATCGGTGGACTTGATACACAAATAGAAGCGATTCGTGACGCAATTGAGCTGCCATACCTCTATCCGAAGGAGTACGAAGAATTTAACCTCTCGCCGCCGAAAGGCGTGCTGCTGTACGGACCCCCTGGATGTGGTAAAACCTTGATCGCCCGAGCTGTCGCAAGTAGTATAGCCGAGCGCGTACGAAAAGAGAGCGGCAATGATGAGGTTCGCGGGTATTTCATCAATATTAAGGGACCGGAACTCCTAAATAAATACGTCGGCGAAACCGAACGTAAGATCCGAGAAGTTTTCCAAAAAGCGCGCGATAAATCGAGAGAAGGGTTTCCTGTTATCATCTTTTTCGATGAAATGGACTCCCTCTTCCGTTCCAGAGGTATGGGAATCTCATCGGATATGGAATCGACGCTCGTGCCACAGTTTCTCTCCGAAATTGATGGTGTTGAGAACTTACGCGATGTCATTGTCATTGGCGCGAGCAATCGGCAAGATCTCCTTGACCCGGCGGTTTTACGTCCCGGTAGGCTTGATGTTAAAATTAAAATTGATCGACCCAACTCAGAGGGTGCTAAAGACATCTTCGCAATATATCTAACACCGGATCTTCCCTTCGCTGAACAGGTTCGTCAACAGTTTCAGGGAGATACACAGGCGATCGCGGACCACTTCGTTGATGAAGCTGTCCGTGAGATGTACGCCACCACGGATGAAAATCGGTTTATTGAGGTGACATACGCCCGGGGCGAACGCGAAACCCTCTTTTTTAAAGATTTTGTCAGTGGCGCAATGATCGAAAACATTGTTTCACGTGCCAAGAAAGCAGCGATCAAACGCTTTATCGGTTCCGACGGCGCAGATAAAGGGATGTGTCTTGACGATCTTAATGCAGCTATCAGGGAAGAGTATCACGAAAATGAGGATCTGCCGAACACGACGAACCCTGACGATTGGGCAAAAATTTCAGGGCGGAAAGGCGAAAAGATCGTTAATATTCGTGCTTTGATTAATGAACCTACACGCGAGAAAAAACAGGATGTCCGAGTCACCCGAGGCGGCACATTTCTTTAATGGCGGTCAGCAGTCAGCCATTAGCGGTCGGCAATCAGCAAGAGTGTATCACTGCCTCAGAGAGCTCTTTGCTGACTCCTGACTGCCGATAGCCATTCTTGCTGATGGCTCATAAAAAATGGAAATACCAATCATAATGGGAACAGAGACTGAGTACGGCATCTCAGTCAAAAATGCACGTGAGCAAGACCCGGTCGCTGCCTCTACTTTGGTAGTCAACGCTTATAAAACTTGTAGAGGGGATGTTCCGAGTACTGCTACTTCTGTCACATGGGATTACGATCAGGAGAGTCCGTTGATGGATGCCCGCGGGTTTCTCGCAGAGACAGAAACACCTATCTCTGAGGCAGACACCAGCAGTGCTGTTAATGATATCCTAATCAACGGCGGTCGTTATTACGTTGATCACGCACACCCTGAGTATTGTACACCGGAATGCGCGAACGCACGCGATCTGCTCCTATATGAAAAGGCGGGCGAATTAATATTAGAAGTCAGTAGGCTCGCAGCCGAACGGCTACTCCTTGACAATCAAGAGGTTATCATATATAAAAACAACACCGATTACAAGGGGCATAGTTACGGGGCACATGAAAACTATCTCATGTCCCGTAAAGTACCCTTTGATACTATCGTTGATGGGTTAATGCCTTTCCTTGTTACTCGGATTATTATCACGGGGAGCGGCAAAGTCGGTGCCGAGAATGGGAGTGAGGAGACGGATTATCAAATCTCCCAACGCGCGGATTTCTTTGAAAAAGAGGTCGGGCTTAGCACTATGGTGAACCGACCCCTGATTAACACGCGTGATGAACCGCATGCTGATGACAAGCTCTATCGACGTTTACACGTTATCGTCGGTGACTCAAACATGTCTGAATTCAGCATCTATCTCAAAGCAGGCATCACTTCTATCGCGCTCCAGTTAATCGAGAAAGGTGTTGTCGGAAAAAAATTCAGTTTGAAGGACCCTGTCGCAGCGATAAAGTGTATCTCGCGCGATCTCTCTTGTAAGGAAGAGATCGAACTCGCGGATGGAAAGCAGTGGGCACCGATAGAAGTACAACGCGCGTATCTCAAGCTCGCGCAGGAACATCTCACTCCTGAGGAACGCACCCCTATCGTTGAAGATGTCCTCAAGAAATGGCAATTCGTGCTGGATAATTTAGAAGTAGACCCGGGGCGGCTGAGTCGTTATCTCGACTGGATTATTAAGAAGAAGTTGCTTGATGCATACCGAAAACGGCACGGATATCAGTGGGACGACGCACATGTTCGCATGCTTGACCTCCAGTACCATGATATTCGTCCGGACAAAGGACTCTATATCAGACTACTCAAGAACGGACATGTTAAACGCTTACTCAGCCATGAAGAAATTGTGCACGCAATGCACTATCCACCTGTAGACACACGTGCCTATTTTCGTGGCACCTGTTTACGAAGATTTCCAAAGCATATTTACAGTGCAAGTTGGAATTCAATGATTTTTATCGGTAAATCGGGGGGACTTGACAAAATTATGATGGATCGTCCCCACTTCGGAACACAAAAGATTGTTGGCGAACTGTTGAACAATTGTACAGCAGAGGAACTCGTTAAGGAAATCCGAGGCGATGCCTCAGGATAGTTATCAGAGGAATGGTTATCAGTTATCAGAGGAAATAGTTATCAGTTATCGGTTATCAGTTATCAGTTAAAAGAGGGTTGGGACAATTCAAAAGGTCTCTTTACTGACAACTGAAAGGTTTTCGTAGAAAACCGCACTGACAACTGAAAGATTTTTTTCGTAGAAAAAAATCGTACTGTTCTCACTGCGAAGCATGACAACTATATAAAGGAGAAAATCATGTCGACTGAAAAACAACAGGAACACCTCAACCGTCATGTCGATGAAACCGAAGAGATCCAACCCGATGTTGGAAATGGCGAAATGGATGAGGAGTTCGTTGAAGACTTAGACACACTTCTTGACGAAATCGATGAGATTTTGGAAGAAGATTCACAGGAATTTGTCGAAAACTATATTCAGCGGGGAGGGCAGTAGGAGTGCTTGACCTCAGTGATTATGGCACCTCCGACTTCTTCCAAATCCTCAAGCGTCGCCACCCCGAATTACTCGCGACGCTTAATTCTTCTGATGTCGTCTCAAGTGGACAGGTGACGGAGGCATCATTCCGTCCTTACGAAGGCACAACCGTCCTCGCCGTCGTCTACAATGCCGGGGTTGTTATGGCAGGTGACCGACAGGCAACAGAGGGGTATCAGGTCGGCGAGCGGCGAATTCAGAAAATCTATCCAGTCGATCGGCATTCCGCAATTGCTGTTGCGGGTGCCGCCGGTCCCTGTATTGAAATGGCAAAACTCTTTCAAGTGGAGGTTGAATTTTACGAGAAGACGGAAGGCGTGAGCCTCAGTCTCGAAGGACAGGCGAACTTCCTTTCACATCTGGTACGTTCAAACCTCGGACTTGCAATGCAAGGGTTAATCGTTTTACCGCTCTTTGCCGGTTATGATCTAAAGCAGCAACGCGGTAGGATTTTTAAATATGATGCTATCGGCGGGCGTTATGAAGAAAACGATTATTACGCAATCGGTTCCGGCGGAAAAGATGCCCGTACGACACTTAAAAAACGCTACACACCAGAGATCAACCGTCAAGATGCCTTAGCAATCGTCGCTGAAGCCATCTGGGATGCTGCCGATGAAGATATAGCAACTGGCGGGCCCGATCTTATCCGGAAAATTTTCCCAACGCTTTACACTGTTACTGAAGAAGGAGTCGTCGAAGTTCCTGAGACGACTGTTGAGGAACTCTATCGCGAGCTTATCTCGCGGCTATAGGAGAATAGTAACCAGTAACCAGTTATCAGTAGCCAGTTCAAGAGGGGATATTGTGGCGGGAACATTATCTGTTACAGCCACAAGGAGACTCGTAACTGGAAACGCGTAACTGGAAACTGACAACCGATATGTCCACACCGTATTATGTTTCACCGGAGCAAATTCGCCAAGATAAAGAGGATTTCGTCAGTCGCGGCATTACGCAGGCGAAAGAGGTTGTCGTCTTAGAATACCGAGATGGACTCCTGATGGTTGCTGAGAATCCGCGTAAAACCACCTTTAAAATTTCTGAAATTTATGACCGCATCGCCCTCGCAGCAGCCGGTAGGATTGCTGAATATGAAATACTGCGCGTTGTTGGTATCCGTGAGTCTGAAATTAAAGGCTTTCGCTACTACCGTGAAGATGTTACCGCAAAATGGCTGACAAACCTCTATTCGCAGCACATGGGCGCGGTCGCGCAAGCATGGGATGCCAAACCGCTGGAGATTGAACTCCTTGTATGTGAATTAGGTGCCCCGGACGCGCCTGCAAACTCGGAACTCCAGAACAATCGGATTTACCATATCGCTTTTGACGGTATCTATTCAGAAGAGGAGCGGTATGCCGTTATTGGCGGGCGTGCCGCAGAGATAACCGGGATTCTGGAGCAGCGTTACGCAGACGGGTTAGAGATGGCAGCAGCACTCCGACTCGTAACAGAGACCTTTCGGACTATTGAAGCGGATGCCGGAGACGATTATGAAATAACGCCGCAGACAATAGAGGTCGCATGCCTTGAACGGACCGCTGAACGCCGAAAATTCAAACGACTCTCTACCGATGAAGTCACGACACTTTTGGATTCTTAAAATTCCTTGCAATTAAGTAATGTTGCTTGGAGGATTCACATGACTCTCTGCAGAGTTGAAGAAACATCCAAGCAAAACCTTTCCATTTCATTACAGGGTTACGTTAGCCTATAACTTCAACAGAAACCCGATTTTGACTACGGAAAAATCGGCGTAGAAACTTAATATTTAAAAATATGAAGCGTAGAATTTATGGATTGGAAACTGAGTTCGGAATTATCTGGACACCAGAGGTGGCGCATAGAAAGACGCTCACTGTTCAGAATGTTGTGATGTACCTCTTCCGAGAAATCGTAGCGGGACGGATGTACCCGGATGTCTTCCTCGAAAACGGGGCGCGGTTTTACCAAGACATCGGATGCCATCCAGAGTATGCAACCCCGGAATGTGACGATGTCGCCGAACTCGTCGCACACGATAAAGCGGGCGAACGCATTATCACACGGCTCGCCAGTACCGCAGAACAGCGCATGCGAAATGATGGGTTCTACGGAAAAATCTCCATTTTTAAAAACAACTTGGATACCCCCGGAAATACTTATGGATGTCACGAAAACTATCTCATGGAACGGCACGTTGATTTCCGTCAATTAGCATCGCAGCTGATCCCTTTCTTCGTCACGCGTCAGGTTTTCGCAGGTGCAGGAAAAATCAAGCCGAGCCATCGCGGCTATTATGCAATCTCACAACGGGCGGAGCATATCCGAGAGGAAATTTCTATCGGAACAACCACGGCACGCGGGATTATCAACACACGCGATGAACCCCATGCCGACCGAGAAAAATATAGACGTTTACACGTCATTGTCGGCGATTCTAATATGTCCGAATTTTCGACTTTTTTGAAGGTCGGCACCACCGGTATTATTCTCCGGATGATTGAGGACAACTTCATTCAGCAACGGTTCGCGCTCCGGAACCCTGTCAAAGCCATCCGCGAGATTTCTGACGATGTCACATGCAAACATCCAATTGAACTCCAAAACGGGAAACGGCTCTCCGCAGTCGAACTGCAGTGGCAATACCTCGAATGTGCAAAGCGTTACCTTGAGCAAGCCGAATCCGACGCAACGACAACCCAAATTATGGCGCGCTGGGAGTATGTCCTCACCTGCTTGGAAAGTGATCCGATGCAGTTGGACCGGGAATTGGATTGGGTCATTAAGTGGAAATGGCTCCAAACCTACCTTACCCAGCGCGGATTTGAATGGGACGCGCCACAAGTGAAACACCTCGATTTGAAATACCACAATGTGCGACAGGAGGAAAGTCTTTACTATACCCTTGAAAATCGAGCCGAGGTCGAGCGGATCGTCGAAAATGAGCAGATTCGACATGCTGAG
>JAPPDN010000150.1 GCA_028824575.1 Candidatus Poribacteria bacterium
GGTTGTATACTTTTTTCAACTATTTGTAGGAAGAGGTGAACACCATGAAAACGCTCGCGTTAGAGACTGATTATAAGATCAAATTGCTCCTTGATTGGGTAAAAGAATTGGGGTTAGAACCGGGTGTCGTGCTTGAAAGGACAGACGATGGCATCCTAATCCCTCCATCCCTTGCACAGACATGGGACGAGGTTTACGCCGAGAAACTCAAAATGGGGGACCCTACGGCATTAGACTTGTCCGAGGTGAGTGGTGATGACCTTATCTTCTGATCAACGTGAGTTATGCTATACTTTTTTTACCAATTTGTAGGAAGAGGTGAGTACCATGAACGACTATAGAGATATTATTACCATTGAACCGGGGAAACGCAGTGGGCAGCCGTGTATTCGAGGTATGCGGATTACCGTTTACGATGTCTTTGAATACCTTGCATCGGGGATGACCGTCGCGGAAGTTCTTCACGATTTTCCCGAGTTAACCGAGACAGATATTCGCGCCTGTTTTGCTTACGCTGCGGACAAGGAAAAATCGCAAATGGTCGTTTACACAGATGAAACTTCTATTCGATCAGAACCTATCCGACCAACTGGTGACGCTACTGGCGGACCTGTTTCCTAATTCCATCCATGTCAAAACGATAGGGCTAAATACGGCAACGGATACCGAGTTATGGGATTACGCTCGTGATAACGGTTACCTTATCGTTTCAAAGGATACAGACTTTAGGAATAGGAGCGTTATTCACGGCTATCCGCCAAAAGTGATTTGGATCAGAATAGGGAATTGTTCGACAAGTGCTGTCGAATACAACTTGAGAAAGCACTTCGCTGATATTAAAGAATTTGCGAGGGACGCAAATGCGGGATTATTTATCTTGTGGTAAACGGAGGCATAAACATGAAGCCCGAGGATGAGCTGTATACCAAATAAATTAACAAACGTTAACCTATAGAATTCGCATTTCATGAACAACTTGAAAACAGACTGAACCCCTCACGTGCCACAAAGCCAATCAAACACTACACTTGCGGCACTTTGAAAAGAGATAGACAAAAATTAAAATTGCCCAATTGTTCACGAAAATTCCAGAGACATAGAATTTAAAAACGTCATCAGCCCATGTTCTGACTGCATTTGCGCTGTTTACAAGGAACAAAAAAGTATCGTGAACAATTTCATGAACATTTGTGAACATTCTGGGAAAAAAACCATCGTCCACAGGATCTATCGGCCTCGCAAACCCACGCATTGATTGGGTTCACAACAGCGTATACTGCAAACACGAAAATTGAACACATCGCCAATGTTCATGAATGTTCATGAAAATCCGTGCCATGTTCACGAAATGTTCATAATTTACGTCCGAGAAACCCATTGTCCACGAAACGACAAAAAATTAACAATAAGTTAATTTTTTAGGGCTTACACAGACAGATGATAAAGGATTTCCTTACCACAAGTGGATGTCTATATTTGAATCTTTAATTATCAAACTCACGTTATCGTTAATTCTGAGATCCACTATAAATCCAATCCTTGTAGATGTGCCGCTAACACGGTTTCTAACCCAGCGTGATGGCTTGTAAGGCTATAATTTCATAGTTTTCACAGTAAATCCCAAAAAACATAAATTTCGATATATGCCGTAAACCCACACCCTAACTATGTTTAGGCGAAATCTTTACTGATTATTTTTTCATAGTACTATGAAATTGAGGATGTCTTCCAAATTGCTCCATCTCAACCGAGGAATAAAAAGGAGATGTAAAACATGCAGGCACAAACAAATCGGGCATCTTACGAAATTGACATCCAGCACCATAATAATCCGTGATGCTGACAAACACACAAACAACATATCACCACTCAACCTCCTCCTCAATCCACATCATCCGTATCCCCTGCAATTCAGATTTGTCTGAAAGATTGAGATTGATAAACAAGTGTATCCATGCTATGATTTAATACCAGAGGAACTTTGCCTTTTGCCGGAAGCAGCGGCGGAAGAAATTGTCTGAATCAATGGAGAAATACAATGGTAACGCAAGAACAGATCGACTTTTTTCAGGAAAATGGGTATGTTAAGTTTGGTAGAGTTTTAGATAGCGACGGCGTAGAAGCCATGCGCGCAGGGTTGGATGCTGTCATTGAACTGGAACTCAGTGAAGGCGACGACTCTTCACCAGAGTTCAAGTATGGACACGACCGGCGTGAAGATAAACTCAATCGCGGTAGCGGTCACCCGCGTGCGATACATCAGTATGTCAATATGTGGAAACGTGAATCCAGTTATGAGGCAGCTATCCACAACCCACTCATTGCGGGGACAGCACGCGCACTTCTGAATACGCCCGAAGTCCGACTCTGGCACGATCAGATCATCTCCAAACCGCCAAAAGATAACGGACACTTCGGATTTCACCACGATTTTTTCTTTTGGCCCCTGAGTTCGCCAAATATCGTGAGCTGCTGGCTGGCTTTGGATGATGCGACAGTTGATAACGGGTGCATGCATGTTATGCCGAAGAGCCACAAAGATGAACGGTTCTCGGTCGAAGCAAGAGCGGCATTCAATGCGGCATCCGCAAAAGCGAGCGAAGCAGGAGACGAGCCGCCGCCGAACCCGTGGACAGAGAGACGGGAACTGGACATCAGTCACGGCGTTCCGGTGGAGCTGAAAGCTGGTGAGTGTATGTTTCACCATTGCCTGAACTGGCACGGTACACCGCCAAACGTCACGGATCGTCAACGCAGGGCATTTGTCATGATTTTCATGGCGGAAGGGGTTCGTTATAATAATGCACAATCGCCGGGGCATATCCTTGTCCCAACCATTGAGGTTGCAGATGGTGAGCCGCTTGTTGGTGATGGATTCCCGGTAGCGTAACTCTGCATGGAATCGGGGTTACAAATCCCTCAGGCAGTAGAGGTCCAACGAGATGAAAGATTCAACGTTTATTACAAGAATCGTTCTGAAAAACTATAAGAGTATCGCAGCGTGTGACGTACGACTGCAGCCATTGATATTCCTTGTAGGTCGTAACGGCGCGGGCAAAAGCAACTTTCTTGATGCATTGCGATTCGTTGCAGAGGCATTGAATTTGTCGTTAGATCACGCTGTACGGGACCGAGGTGGCATCAACAACGTCCGTCGTCGCTCTCGCGGGCATCCAAATCATTTCAGCATCCGCCTTGAATTCACGCTGCCAGAAGATTTTAGAGGTCATTATGCTTTCCAAATTAAGACGCGTTCATCTGGAGGTTACGAGGTTCAGACTGAAGAGTGTAGCATTCAAAACAAACTGTGCGTTACGCCAGCAGCATACTTCTGTGTTGAGAGTGGCACTGTAACCGACACGAGTGTAGAGGTCGCACCGGCTGCTGCTATAGACCGCCTCTACTTGGTAAACGCGTCTGGCTTGCCCGAATTTCGACCTGTTTATGATGCCTTTTCTCAGATGGGATTTTACAACTTCAATCCCGATAGAATTCGAGATCTCCAAGACCCGGATCCTGGAGATGTGCTTCTTCGTGATGGGAGTAACCTTACAAGTGTTTTCAAACAGTTATCACCCACTGTGAAGCAAGATATTGAGGAGTATTTAGCAATTATTGTCCCTGGTGTTCGTGGCGTAGAAATTGAAAAGTTTGGAAACAAGGAGACGTTAGCGTTCAGGCAGAATGTAGTAGGTGATAAACACCCTTGGCGATTTCTTGGAAACAATATGTCTGATGGAACTCTCCGCGCCTTGGGAATTCTGGTAGCACTATTTCAGGGAGGCCCCGACACGCAAAAGCGCGTGCCGCTCGTGGGAATTGAGGAGCCAGAGATAGCACTTCATCCGGCAGCAGCAGGAGTCTTGCTTGATGCTCTTCGGGATGCTGCCCACAAAACACAAGTAATTACTACCAGTCACAGTCCGGATCTCCTTGAGGACAAACACTTGGATGTGGATTCAATTCTCGCGGTTGAAGCGTATAATGGAAATACGGTAATTGCCCCTGTTGACGAAGTTAGTAGGTCTGTCGTACGCGATAAACTGTTTACAATAGGAGAACTCCTACGTAAGAATCAATTGCAACCCGACCCAGCATCTACAATTTCTACTGAAGAGGGCAAACAACTCCGCCTCTTTGATTCCAAGAGCGGACAATCTAAGAAAGGAAAGCAGAGTAGCGAGCACAGATAAGGAAGTTTGTTTAGCGCAATAGGTATGCTTTCCTAAGCACTGACAGTTGATAACTATTTCATGGAGACATAATATGGAACAAAAACCTAATGTTATTTTTATTTTGACGGACGATCAGGGACCGTGGGCTGCAGGCTGCTGCGGTAATGATGAGGTACGGACACCTTATCTTGACCAGATGGCATCAGAAGGCACCCGCTTCCCGAATTTCTTCTGCACAAGTCCTGTCTGCTCGCCTGCACGTGCGAGTCTGATGACCGGACGCATCCCGTCAGCACACGGCGTACACGACTGGATCCGCGACGGAAACATGCCGCCAGATCCCGCCCGATATCTTGAAGGCTTGACCTGTTATACGGATGTTCTTGCGGAGAATGACTACACGGTCGGATTGAGTGGTAAGTGGCACCTTGGTGATAGCTTGACACCGCAACACGGGTTCAGTCACTGGTTCGCGCTACTCACCGGGGGAAGCAAGTATAACGACGCGGATATGATTCGAGACGGACAGGTAGAAATGCAGCCCGGCTACCTCACCGACGTGATTACCGATGATGCATTGGATTTCATCTCAGCGAACAAAGAGGGACCGTTCTATCTCAGCGTCAACTATAACGCGCCGCATACGCCGTTTACAGGTCATCCCCAAGACATCGTTGACTCTTATGACGATTGCCCTTTCAAAACATGTCCACAAGAGGCATTGCATCCGTGGGCTGTGCAAGGTGCAGCGGCGCACATGGGTAACCGCGAATCGTTAAAGGGCTATTTCGCAGCGATAACGGCACTCGATTTAAATGTCGGACGGATTCTGGATCGGCTTGCGGCGTTGGGTATCCGTGAAAATACGCTCGTTGTCTTCAGTAGTGATAACGGTTACTCGTGTGGACATCACGGGTTTTGGCATAAAGGCAACGGCACGTTTCCGCTGAATATGTATGAAAACTCTGTCAAGGTGCCCTTTATCGTCAGCCATCCAGGTAGCATTCCAGAGGGACGCGTCAGTGAAGCGATGGTAAGCCAATACGATTTCATGCCGACACTTCTTGATTATCTCGGTTTACCCGATCCGAATGACGATATGTCGCCCGGCAGAAGTTTCGTCCCTGCGCTTTCTGGGGAGACGAACGACGCGAAAGATGAGATTGTTATTTACGATGAGTACGGTCCCGTCCGCATGATTCGGACGCAGGAGTGGAAGTATGTCCATAGGTATCCTTACGGTCCGCATGAACTGTACGATCTGGTGAACGATCCGGATGAACGGAAAAACCTGATAGATGACAAGTCTCAGCATGCGCGTATCGGTGATATGCGTCAACAGATGGGGGCATGGTTTGAACGGTACGTCCTACCAGAATTAGATGGGGCGCGATGCTCGGTTACGGGTGGCGGGCAAGCAGCAAAGTTAGGAGAAGGAAATTACGGTGAAAATTCCTTCCATCCAAGATATGCCCCTCCTCGACGAAATGTGTAGACAACATATCTTCATCTGAATCAGATATGCTGAATACTATACGCGCATTTAACGTCGATTTAGTAATATCAAATGGAGGAATGCATGTCAGCTCAGGCGAAAAACGGGAGCCCGAATATTTCGCGGCGGCGTTTTTTTAAGCACGTAGGTGCTGGTACTGTTGCTGCGGCAGTTACACCAGCAGTCCTTATCGGTGCAGAGAAAACAGGAGGGAATCAAATGCAAAACCAACCAAATGTCATTTTTATTCTCACGGATGACCAAGGCCCCTGGGCTGCTGGCTGTTGCGGTAATGATGAAGTCCGCACACCTTTTATTGACCAGCTTGCTTCAGAGGGGACACGTTTTCCCAATTTTTTCTGCACGACTCCCGTATGTTCGCCGGCACGTGCAAGCCTGATGACCGGACGCATCCCTTCAGCACACGGCGTACACGATTTTTGCCGTGACGGCAGCATGCCCCCCAATGCTGAACGGTATCTTGAAGGTTTAACCTGCTATACCGATGTACTCGCTGACAATGGCTATAGTGTTGGGTTAAGTGGTAAATGGCACCTCGGCGATAGTCTAACACCACAACACGGGTTTAGTCACTGGTTCGCTATGCCTTTAGGTGGAAGCAAATACAACGACGCTAACATGATTAGAAATGGGAAGGTCGAGGTACAACCCGGTTACCTTACTGACGTAATTACCGATGACGCATTAGATTTTATTTCAGCGAATAGCAAAGGTCCGTTTTATCTCAGCGTCAATTATAACGCCCCGCATACCCCGTTTAATGGGCATCCGCAAGACATTGTGGATTCTTATGATGATTGCCCGTTCAAGACGTGTCCGCAGGAAGCATTGCACCCGTGGGCGGGACGAGGCACATTCCCTCACATGGGAAATCGCGAGTCGTTGAAGGGTTATTTCGCGGCAATAACAGCACTTGATTTAAACGTTGGCAGGATTTTAGAACGCCTTTCTGAATTAGGCATCCGCGAAAATACGCTCATCGTTTTCAGTAGCGATAATGGATATTCGTGTGGACATCACGGATTTTGGCACAAAGGCAACGGCACATTCCCACTGAATATGTATGAGAATTCGGTTAAAGTGCCTTTTATCATGAGCCACCCCGGCAAGATACCAGAGGGACGCATCAGCGAAGCGATGGTGAGTCAATACGATTTCATGCCGACACTTCTCGATTATCTCGGTTTACCTGATCCGAATGACGACATGTCCCCTGGCAGAAGTTTTGTCCCAGCACTTACAAGAAAAACAAACGATGCGCAAGATGAGGTCGTTGTATTTGATGAATACGGGCCTGTCCGTATGATCCGAACACAAGAGTGGAAATATGTTCACCGCTATCCTTACGGCCCCCATGAGTTGTACGACTTAGCAAAAGATCCAAGAGAACGAAAAAATCTGATAGACGACAAACCGCAGAAAGCATTGATAAGCGATATGCGGCGACAGATGGGTGCGTGGTTTGAACGATATGTAGACCCACGATTGGATGGCACAAGATGTGCGGTTACCGGAAGAGGACAAAAGGCAAAAATTGGAGATGGAATGTATGGAGAAGATGCCTTCAATCCAAGATATGCACCCTCTCAAAGGAATGCTTAGGAAATTGATCTTTCGTCCGTTTCCAGTTTTCTACGTTGACATCAGAACAGACTTCGTGTATGCTATGTAACAAGCAACTAAAACCACAAGGACACAGATTTTCCATCAGTTAAGGAGAATACCATGACGGCTATTGCTGTGCAAACCCAATTGACACCTGAGGAATACCTCGCTTGGGAACGCAAAGCACCCTTCAAAAATGAATATCTCAGCGGACAAATACTGGCGATGTCCGGGGCAAGTCGCGCGCATAATCTCATCACAGGAAATATACTTACTGGCCTTAACAACCAACTGGTGAATCGGGATTGTGAGGTCTACGCCAGCGAGATGCGCGTGAAGGCAAACCCGTTAACATCTTACTTTTATCCAGATGTTGCTGTCGTCTGTGATGAACCCCGTTTTGAAGATGATGTGTTTGATACGCTCCTCAACCCAACTGTTGTCGTAGAGGTGCTTTCCCGCTCAACTGCGGCTTATGACAAGGGAGAGAAATTCGAGGCTTATAAGCAGATCGCGTCCTTGCAAGAATACATCCTTGTTTCGCAAGATAGGGTAAACGTTGAACGCAATTTTCGCTTAGAAACGCAGTGGAGAGTGATAGAATTTCAGGAGCTTGCGGACATCCTGCCCCTGGATTCAATTCGCTGCGAACTACCTTTAGGGCACATCTACAGACGCGTCAAATTTACGGATACGCCCTGATCCCACCGTAGACTCACTTTGTAAGCCCTATTTCTAACTTTAGGCCCCTAAAACTTAACTGAAGTAGCAGACGTTATGCAATTTGCAAACTTTTTACAGACTCCAGATGGTTATTGTTGAAAGGAAAGAAATGGCGAGAGCATTTGCGCCTGGCAACATTTCGTGTGTTTTCAAGGTTATCCCGCACGCCGATGCTGCCCGTATGCACTCGCTCGGCATGGGTTTCACGGTTACAGAAGGTGTAGAGGTCGTCGTCTCCGAACATCAGGAGACGGAAGTCCTATTTAATGGAGAACGTATCAATTTTCCGACGGTCTGTGCTGTTGTCAATAGGCTTACTGAAAATAGTAGCGTTGTAGGCATAAAGGTAGACATTACCTCTCCATTGCCGCTCGGCTGCGGTTTTGGACTTAGCGGTGCCGCATCACTCGCAACGGCATACGCGCTCAATGAATTCCTATCTATTCACAAAAACACTGAAACACTCGCAATGATAGCACACGTCGCAGAAGTTGAGAATAGGACAGGGTTGGGTGATGTCTGTTCACAGTATCACGGCGGTTGTCTTGTCAAGTTGAAGGAAGGCTCTCCTTTAACTGCAGATAGGTTACCGATTGCAGAACAGCCGATCTACTATCGCTACTTCGGACCGATCCAGACAAGCGAGGTGCTCGGAAACAGGGAACAGACGCTTCGGATCAATCGTGCAGCGGATGTTGCATTGCGTGCCCTGAAAACGCTTACCCATGCCAACCCCAGCGATGATCTCTTTAATGCCTGCTTCACGGTCTCAAAACAGTTTTCGGTAAAGAGTGGGTTGCTCAGTGATGCGCGGGTGATAGATACAATCGCACGCATTGAGGCAGATGGTGGTGTTGCCTCCATGATTATGTTAGGAAACGGTGTTTTTAGCACGCATCCTTTTGAAAATGCTGTCGAAACGAGGCTTGTCCATAATCCTGCACGCCTCATGTTATAAGATGTAACTTCGGATGAAGCAAAAGAAATGAAAACTGTGCTTTTCTTTTCAGTTTTTACGGTATCTGTTGCCTTCGGTGCGGTTGAGATTGAGCATGTATCGTTCGGGTTCAACGACGGCTACAAGACAGGTACATGGGCACCTCTGACTATTAGTGTTCGAGGTCAAGATGCGCTTGCTACGCCTATTAGCGTTCCCGGTCAGCGAGTAGATCAGACCTATCTGGTAGTGGAAGTTAGAAGTTTTTCTTCAAATATACCTATCCAACGGTATGCGACACCATTAACTGGCTCACACCGGAAAAACTTCTATATTTATTGTCCGAAAGATGCAACACAACTTGTCATTGAACTCACACCTGCACCAGAGTCAGGAGACACGGTGCCTCAGAGCAAAGTGCGACGCGTGCTGCAAGAGATAACTTTACCGACACCGCTTGCACGCAAAGACTTCCTCGTGGCGGTGTTGGCACCGAGCGGTGACAAATTAAAACGATTTATTGACAAAAAACAGTTAGCGGTGCATGACGACGCATTGGTCCATGTGGCGTACGTAACATCATTGCCACGCGACTGGATAGGTTATAGTGCAGTTGATACTCTTGTTATTCGCGAGACGGTCTTGACAGAGAGACGCATCTCTAAAGCCCAACAGACAGCGATGCTTGATTGGGTACAACGTGGTGGTACACTTATTGTCTCTGGCGGCAGTAATTATAAATATCTACGCCAAAGTTTTATAGAACCTTTTCTTCCAGTCGAATTAAAGAAACCAGAGCAAACAGAAATGATTCCGAATGCCGTCCACAAACAACTCGGTCTTCAGTCGTTCAGTGGCGATAGAAACCCGTTTGAACGCATCCCGTTTTCTCTGAAACCCGGAGGTGAAACGGTAATCGGCACAAAGGAACAGATCTATATCGCGAAGCGGAACTTTGGAGACGGTCAGATCGTTTGTCTTGCATTTGATTACAATGCCCCGCCCTTTGGCGTAAGCGCAAAAAATATAGAACAGTCGGAACGACAGATGGGTGAAACATTCTGGAGCGGATTTCTGAGTAGATACGGTAAATCTTCGCGGCACCTCACAGACCGATATGCACTTGCACTCCAACATGAGGAAAAAATTTACCGACAATTTTCATCAACTTCTGTCAAAACCGGACCGACTCAAGTACCGCTTATTAAACTACTGGCTATAGTTTTACCTATATATTTGTTGAGTTTTGGTGGTTTCTTATTGCACTTTGGGAAGTCGAAGCGAAAGGCACACACCTATTGGATAGGAGGGTTTCTCCTCCTTCTATTCTCGTTGAGTACAATTGCAGTCGCAAGAAACATTCTACCAAATAGCGTTACAGCGAATCGTTTGTCAATTTTGTCAATCTATCCTGATCGGAATCGTGCACATTTGCAAAGCTACGTCTCTCTCAGGGCTACGGCGCGTGCTGAAACGTCCATTGATCTCATAAAAGGGAGTTTTATTCGTCATCAAGAAACTGAGAACCCTCAAAAACTTGGAACATTGGTTCAGGATTCACATATTCAACTACGAGGTCTACCGGTGGAGCCGTGGCATCCTACGACTTATGTGCAAGAAACATTTTCGGATACGTCAGAACTTCCGCGTATCCTTGAAAACGCGTGGCACGTTATAGGTAAAGAGATGACTTACTTAGGGAATGTCACACTTGATACCGAATTAAAGCCTGAGTTTTCAACAGCAGTTCTTCGGCGACGCGTAACACCTGCAATGCCACCTGATAAAGACTTGCATGGCACGCGGAAGTGGTTTGCGCAAATTCTACGGCAGGAGCAGGTGTTACGACATTTAGCCCCCGAGATGGATGCGCCCCTGTCGCCTTCTTATCTAATCGGATGGACTTCGCAAGGTTTTACGGACACGGTAGTCGATGGAAATGTTAAGGCAAATAATGAAACTTTAGTGATCTCTCGACGCATTACTCGGTTTTAAAGGAAAATTGTGGCAGAATGGTTTTCAGTTAAAGGGATGTCTAATTAATCAAAATCTCTTAACCGACAGCCAACGGCTAATGGCTGAAGCCATTCCAAAGAGGTGAACCATGGACGTGCTATCGCTTGGTATTTATGTCGTTGATGTGCTCGGACGGCCGATAGACCAATTTCCCGAAAAAGGCAAATTAGCACTCTTTGACGAACTCGAAATCCACACCGGAGGTTGTGCGAACAACACGGCTCTTGTGCTTTCGCGTTTAGGCATTCATGCTGGTGCGATGGGTAAAATTGGCACCGATGCTTTCGGCGATCTGATTCTGCAAACACTTAAAGACAACGACGTTGACGTAACTGGCATGCAACAAGATGCCGACGTTAGCACCTCATTCACATTTGTCGCGATTGCTTCTGATGGCGAACGGACTTTCTATCACTACATCGGCGCGAACGGTGAACTCTGTGAAGCAGACCTTAATTGGGAACTTATTAAAACCACCAAGATTTTGCACATCGCTGGTGCGCTCGTCATGCCGAGTTTTGACGGCGCGCCGATGGCAAACGTCCTTCGAGAAGCGAAAAGCCTGGATATAACCACTTCGCTTGACACAGCATACGATGCGACCGGAAAGTGGATGGAGACATTAGAACCCTGTTTACATCACGTAGACATCTTTATGCCAAGCATTGTTGAAGCGCAACACCTCACTGGTAGGTCTGAATGCCGTGAAATCGCACAATTTTTGCGGAACACCTACAATATCCAAACCATCGCCATTAAAATGGGCGAAAACGGCAGTTATGTCTCCACACCAGAGACAGAATTTTCTGTGCCTGCATATCGGGTCAATGTCGTTGACGCAACGGGTGCAGGTGACGCTTATGTTGCTGGCTTCCTCGCGGGAACTCTTATGGATTGGGACTTACAAGCGACTGCGGAATTGGCATCCGCGACGGGCGCAGCATGCGTCACTGCTATCGGTACGACTGCAGGGATTCAGAATCTTGAAGAGACCTTGAAAATTAGCCGTCAGCCATCGGCAATCAGCAGCCAGTAGACGCTGGTGGCAGTTGCAATATGTTTTGATGCCACAAATATCCTTTTACGGACAACTATAAGATATGAATAATACACCGATTGTTGAAACAGAAAATCTATCCAAATGGTATGGCGAAGTTATGGGGGTGAATGACATAACGCTCACGATTTACCCCGGCATCATCGGTCTACTGGGTCCAAACGGCGCGGGGAAAACAAGTTTAATTAAACTTATGACGGGGCAACTCAAACCGAACCAAGGCGAGGTGAAAGTGCTGAACCAGCCGGTATGGAATAACACTGAGTTGACTCGGCGGGTGGGCTATTGTCCGGACATAGAATTGGCATATCAATTCATGAGTGGACTTGAGTTTGTCACCTTTTTCGCCACGTTAAGCGGATACGACAAATCAGAAGCAGAATCCCGAAGTCTACAAGTATTGGAAACGGTGGACATGCTATCGGCAAAGGACCGACCTATCGGCTCCTATAGCAAGGGTATGCGGCAGCGCATCAAACTCGCGCAGGCGTTAGTACACGAACCGGAACTTCTATTTCTTGACGAGCCACTCACGGGTTTAGATCCGAACGGAAGACGGCACGTGCTCGCGCTGTTGAAAGACCTCGCTGACAAAGGTATTAGCATTATCGTTTCAAGTCATATCCTCTACGAGATTGAAGCACTAACAGAGACAATTTTGCTCATCCATCAAGGACGTATCCTTGCAGAAGGCACTATCTCTGATATCAGAGAGTTGATTGACGAACATCCACATAAAGTCTACTTAAGCACCGACGAACCGCGCCGCTTAGCACAAGTCTGTCTGCCTTTTCCGGACATCCTGAGCGTAACCTTTGTCAATAATGGTAACACTATGGACGGATCAGAAACAGACATAGCAGGCGATATTATTATCGAAACCGCCAAGCCTGATGCCTTTTATGCCAGACTCCCGGAACTTCTCATCGAAAACGAATTGAATGTTTCCCAACTCTACTCTCCTGATGATAATCTCTCCTCCGTGTTTAAATACTTGGTTGGGTAGTCTATCTCCTCATGGAAGGGCCTTCCAACCCCGCCTACAAAGAGTGTTCATATATTTTCGGACTTTACATAAAATTTTAATGCCGCCCCTGTACCAATGCCCCATATTGTCCAATTTGAAATAAGGACTGCCCATTTTTGTGCAGATTAGACACCTTGTGGTCAGAAACCTGATATTTAGCAATTTTGAACGTTAGCGTATAAATGCTGAGAGTGTTCAAATTATGAACAACGCTCGGCATTTTTTATAACATAGTCGCCCATTAAGGCGTGGAAGTCAACGTAGGGGGATGTTGTTGATACTTGCTCACAATTGGCATCATATTTGCTATTGTATTCAACAAAGGACTTACCTGTTGGAAAATCAGACAGGAGGGCGGACTTATGAAAAGGACGCAATTTCAAAACACACTGGACCGTACGCGCTTTCTTATTGGAACACTGATTTTAACGTTCTTTACGGTTTCAACCCTTTTTCTACCGAACGCTTTTGCCGAAAATTATGCGCAATGGGGTTTACCCGTCGGCACTAAGGCACGTCTTGGTAAGGGATCTGCCAGCGGTTTAAAGTTTTCCGCTGATGGCAATCGTCTGATGGTACAAAATTCCGTTGGGATTTGGGTCTATGATGCACACAGCGGTGTAGAACTGGATTTAATGACAGAAAATCTATCAAATCGTCTCACAACGAGTCCAGATGGCAGTACTGTTGCCGGTTGGGGACCAGACGACACGGTATACCTGTGGAATGCAGCCGATAGCGAAAACAGAATAGCACTTAGCGGGGATACCTCGAAAGTTCACAGAATGACTTTCAGCCCGGATAATCGCACAGTTGCTGGCGGGACTACAGATGATAAGGTAATACTCTGGGACGTTGCGACTGGCGCGCACAAAGCAACGTTTATTGGACACACACGCTCAATTACCTCACTCGCTTTTAGTCCAGACGGGACGACACTCGCAAGCGGGAGTTGGGACGAAACGGTGCGTTTCTGGGATGTTGCGACCGGCACGCACAAAACGACCCTCACGGCACATACCAAAGGCATCTCTAATATTGCTTTCAGTCCAGATGGTCGCACCTTCGCGAGTTCAAGTACCAATGAAGATAAGTTACACTTATGGGATGCAATCGCTGGCACGCACAAAGCAGCGTTTCATACGGATGCCGATTGTACCGCTTTCAGTCCTGACAGTAGCACCCTCGCCACTGGAAGTTGGAGAGGTGAATTGAACCTATGGGATGTCGCGAGTGCGACGCACAAAGCGGAGTTCCTCGGGCATCTGTCAGGTATTTTTTCCGTTACATTCAGTCCGGACGGCAGCACGCTCGCAAGTGGTGGTAGCGACAAACTGTATCTATGGGACATTGATAGTGGAGCACGCAAATTATCAATCACCGGTCATACAGATGGTGTGTATTCACTTGCCTTCAGTCCAGATAGCAAAACACTCGCAAGCGGGAGTTCCGAGCAAATCCGTCTGTGGGATATCGCCACAAGTACACACGCAGCGACGCTGTTTGTAGGAGACTGGGCAACTAATGCCGGTTTGGCTTTCAGCCCGGATGGCAATACGCTCGCCAGTGAGAGCGGTTTCGAGATCCATCTGTGGGACGTTAAGAGTAGAACACACAGCGCAACTATCAGAAAATATTGGGAAACAACAAGCGGTTATGTCAGATACAGATCAATTGCTTTCAGTCCAGATGGCAGATTTCTTGCCCGTAGCGCGAGTAACAGCGTGCAGCTATGGTATGCGGGACGGACATACAAAAAGACACTTGCTGGCCATACAGATAACGTCACTTCAGTCGCCTTCAGTTACGATAGTCGAACTCTTGCAAGTAGTAGTGTAGACAACACTGTGCGTCTGTGGGACGTTGTTACTGATGCTCACAAAGCGACCTTCACTGGACACACAGATACTGTCGTGAGTGTTGCGTTTAGTCCAGATGGCAGCCTCCTTGTGAGTGGTAGCGACGACAATACAATAATTCTATGGGATGTTGACACCGGCAAACCGAGAACTACCATCGTTGCACATACGACAGGTATCAATGATGTTGTGTTCGGCTCAGATGGCCAAACCCTGGCAAGTTGTGGACATTGGGCTGATAACACGGTGCAGCTTTGGGATGTTGACACGGGTGCGCTTAAAACCACCTTCTTTGGACATACGTACGGTATTACTGAGATTGCGTTTAGTCCAGATGGTCAAACCCTTGCGAGCGGTGGTTGGGATGGTATAGTGCTTCTGTGGGATCTGAACCCAGACGCAACTGCTGACACCGAAACCCCACAACTCGCTGAGGATGTGAATCGTGATGGTGTCGTAGACCTCCAAGATTTGGTTTTTGTTGCCTCGCAATTTGGACAGTCTAGTGGAGAAAACGCTGCGGATATTAACAGGGACGGTGTTGTTGACATAGCGGATATTTTGTTGGTCGCTGGTGCCCTTGAAACCGGCAATGGTGCGCCATCTGCGTATTCTCGATCAATAGGATTGCTCACGGTTGGGGAAGTGGAGCAGTGGTTAATGCAAGCACAACAAATTAATGACAAGGGACCTGTCTTCCAAAGAGGTATTGCCGTGCTTCAAAGCCTCTTGGATGTGCTGACCCCGAAAGAGACGGTGCTCCTGCCCAACTACCCGAATCCGTTCAACCCAGAGACATGGATACCGTATCAGTTAGCAGAGACAACAGATGTGACAATCCGTATCTATGCTACGAGTGGGGAATTAGTCCGGACGCTGGCGTTGGGGCATCAATCCGCGGGGACCTATCAAAGTCATAGCCAGGCGGCGTATTGGGATGGTAAAAATGAATTTGGTGAACCTGTCGCAAGTGGTATCTATTTCTACGCGTTATCTACTGGCAGGTTCACGGC
Source organism: Candidatus Poribacteria bacterium (assembly GCA_028824575.1). GTDB lineage: Bacteria > Poribacteria > WGA-4E > WGA-4E > WGA-3G > WGA-3G. The sequence continues at coordinate 15,929 of JAPPDN010000150.1, forward strand.
AACGCGGCGGATGGTCATACGGAAATGAGAAGGAATAGTTGTCAGTTATCAGTTAAGAGGTGGATTTGGATCTACTGCAACCTTTTTAACCGATAACTGACGA